>JACZRM010000131.1 GCA_022576105.1 Chloroflexota bacterium
CGGTGTCAAGATAACGATCGACCCCAGGGCCTGCGTCTAACCCTCGGCAATATCGCGGTGTAGAGCGCTTGCGCCGGGCCGGTGGGTTTTCAGATAGGCCAATGTGCTTTATATTAAGGGCTGCATACCCGTTTGTCGTTTTCTCTACCGGCTTCCCGCTCCCCGTTTACTGCAACATGCGAGGTACTATGACCACCAACGGTGAAAAACAGCCCCTTCCTCTACAGGGCCTTAGAGTCCTGGACGCTACCCACATTGTGGCCGGGCCTTTCTGCGCCTTGATCCTGGCCGACATGGGCGCCGAAGTCATCAAGATTGAACGCCCCGGCGTCGGGGACCGCGCCCGAAGCAATGCCCCATTCATCCAAGGGCCCGACGGCCAGAGCGTCAGCGCCCGATTCCTGGGCGTCAACCGCAATAAGAAGAGTCTCACCATTGACCTGAGAGACCCTCGCTGCAAGCAAGCTTTCGAGGAAATGGTCAAGGTGTCTGATGTATTGTTGGACAACTGGGGACCCGGCGCATTGCGTCGCTTGGGTCTGGGCTACGACCGTCTCCAGGAGCTCAATCCGGCGCTGGTTTACGCCAGCATCACCGGCTATGGCGACAGCGACGGCCTGCGCGGCCCCTACTCCAACTGGCCGGCCAATAACCCGTGCGTCCAGGGAATGGGCGGCTGGATGGAGATTACCGGTGCGCCGGACGGCCCGCCCCAGATGGTGGGTGACAACATCGGGGACTCGGTGCCTGGCGTCTGGACCGCGCTGGCCGTGATGATGGCCCTGGAGGCACGCCACAAGTCGGGTAAAGGCCAGCACGTGGACATGTCGATGTACGACTGCATGGTGGCCCATACCACCAGCTCTATGCCCCAATTCCAGGCCACCGGCGAAGTGACCAGCCGCGCCCGAGAGAACATGTACACTGCCCAGTTGGCCTTGCAAGCCAAGGACGGCTATGTGGTGCTGGCCGGTAGCGGCGGCGAGGACAAGTGGACCGCGTTGTGGGGGTTAATCGGGCGGGACGAGTTGATTGAAGACCCCCGCTATCTGGGCATTGGCGTTACCGGCGAGTTCTACTTTAGCAGCGTGGTGCCGGCCATCGAAGAATGGTCGAAGCAGCTGCCCAAGCAGGAAGTGAACCAGAAGCTGCTGGACTGTGGCTTTTCCATGGGGATTGTGCAGAACACCGCCGACCTGGACCAGTGCCCCCATCTGGAGGCCAGAAATATGTTCGTGGACTCTGGAGACATTTTTGGCAACAGTTTCCGCACCGTCAGCAGTCCCATCAAGCTGACCGGCTGCCCGGATGTACCCTCCCGAACACCTCCCCAGCTCAGCCAGGACAGCGAAGACCTGCTGTGCAGCATTGGAGGTTTGAGCCATGATGAGTTCGCCCAGCTCAAGGCCGCCGGTAAGATTTAGCTATTAGTCAAAGCAAAATTAGGAGACCGAAAACCTTGTTTCAAGCGCCCCGTGGCACCACCGACCTGCTGCCTGAAGAGCAAAAATACTGGCGTTATATTCAGTCCAAGGCAACCGACCTGGCCCATCGCTATGGATACGGTCGCATCGACAGTCCAGTCTTTGAGGACTCCGGGTTGTTCATACGCTCAGTGGGCGAAGGCACCGACATCGTCGAAAAGGAAATGTATACCTTCGAAGACCGGGGCGGCGACAGCGTAACCCTGCGCCCGGAAGGCACCGCGCCGGTATGCCGGGCTTACCTGGAACATGGTATGCACAACCTGCCCCAGCCGGTGCGCCTGTACTATTTCTGCCCGGTGTTTCGATATGAACGGCCTCAGGCTGGGCGGTTTCGTCAGCACCATCAGTTCGGCGTTGAGGTGATCGGCGACGCCGACCCTTCGGTGGACGCCGAGGTCATCGAGTTGGCCTGGCAGTTGATGGACAATTTAGGGCTGCGGGACATCAATCTCTTCGTCAATAGTATCGGCGATAGTGAATGCGGCCCGCAATATGTCGACCGGTTGAAGGCCTACTACACCGACCGCTACAGCCAGCTTTGTCAGGACTGTCGCAACCGATTGGAGCGCAACCCGCTGCGCTTGCTGGACTGCAAGGTAGAAACCTGCCGGGCATTGGGGGCAGCTGCTCCCCGATCGGTTGACCACCTGTGTGTTGAATGTCAGAAACACTGGGACAAGCTGCTGAGCTATCTGCAGAGTATGGGCATTCCCTACCAGGTGGAACACCGCTTGGTGCGAGGATTGGACTACTACTCCAGGACCGTTTTCGAGATTCAGCCCGCTGATGTGGGCGCTCAATCGACCATCTGCGGTGGTGGTCGGTATGATGGCCTGATTGAGCAGTTGGGCGGTAAGCATACCCCTGGGGTTGGATTTGGTTCCGGCCTGGAACGGCTTGCGCTGAATCTGAAAAGATGCGAAGTCCCCGTCCCTGATGAGCCGAAGCCGACTTACCTGGTGATCAACGTTGGCGATGCGGCCCGGCCCGCCGCCCTGGAATTGGCGGTTAAAATCCGTTTGGCTGGGGTAGGGGCCATCCTGGGTAATGGTTCTCGCGCCCTGCGAGGCCAAATGCGCCAGGCCAATGCCTTGGGTATTCCCTGGGCCCTGGTGCTGGGCGACGACGAAATCCAGCGAGGGGAAGTGGTTGTCCGCAACATGCAGGACTCTACTCAGGAATCCAGGCCCATCGCTGAGTTTTTGGCCAGCCTGGCCAGCCGGGTCTAGCAACCATTGGCGGTATTCCGCACTGCGCTGCGGTTTCGGGGAGAATCAAGAGATAGCTACGCCGTAAGGGCGCCACGCGGATGGCCCTCAGGCAATTTCAAAACCTGGCTATTAGTTCTTTTGTGCCTTGCTACGATGGGGGCCCACCGGGACTCGCTGCTGCCGGTTCCTGGGCAAGTTCAGCCATTGGTAGTCATCGAAAGGGTAGGCGAGCTGCCCGTTCCATCCGTCCTCACCGACCTCTCCGCGGTCGGCGGTGGGACCATCCCGGACCCGCCGCCAGATGGTGGCCCCGGTTCAAATGAACGCCCCGAATCAGTTGAGAGCTCGGCGCCGATTGGGGCGGCAGCAACTCCAGTCCAGCCGCCGGCGGTTCCCGGGTCTACTCTGACGACGCCGGATGCCGCCCCGGCATTGCCGTTGCCCACAGTTGCGCCGGAGGCTACACCACCTTCGCCGCCGAACCCAACTCCCATTCCCACCAGGCCTTTCTTGCCAGGCCCGGTCGCTCCCATTGCCATAGCGACGCCGCCAGCCGCTGGGCAAGTGGTGAATATAGTGCTAACCCCCAATGTCGCAGTGGTCCCCGTTGGCGACCTGTTCAGCGTGGCCGTGACGCTTAATGCCGGTCCAGGGAAAGCGGTGGATGCGGCCCAGGTGTATCTGGATTTCGATGCCAGCGTGTTGCAGGTGGTGAAATTAACCGGAGGCTCATCCCTCGGCGAAGAGTTGCAGTCCAATCATGACAATACCCTGGGTCAGATAAATTACGCCGCTGGGACATTGGGCGCCCCGATCACCTCTCCCTTTCAGTTGTTGGTAGTCCAGTTCCGGGCGGTGGCGCAGACCGGGTCGGGCGGCACTTCGATTCGATTTGCCTCTCTGTTGAACCCCAGGCAGACCAAGGTGGTAACCGCCGGAATCAACACCACTGGAAGCCTGGCCGCCGTCAACCTGAATATTAAATAGGGGCTTTGCCCCGCGCCGGTCCCCCTCCAAACTTTGCAGTGTCTATTTGCCTTCCCTGATGACAGATGGACGTTGACTCTGCGGGGCAGATATTAGAACATATGAGCCATGCTTTCCAGAAGTCATCTTAAATATATTCCGGTCAGCGGGAGGAGTCAGAACCCATGCTAGAGACCTTGTCGCCGGGAATGAACATTTACTATCGGGGATTCCTGATCCACGAGGATATCAGGTCTATTTATTACACTGTCTATGGGGTCAGGCCAGACCGAGCCGAGTTGACCGGTGTTGGAACTTCCCGGGAGGCCATGGAGTGGATTGACCGGCGAATCGCTGACCGAGAGCCTCAAAATCTGCCTCAGACCCTGACGAATTGGCCCAGCTTGTTCAGCACCATGCCGGTGCCCGCTTTCTCGGACGGCTAATCACCCAGAGGGGCATTTTCTCAAAAGTGACAAATGTGGTTTGGGACTGATGTCAGGGGCCTGTCTTTGATGTTTCCCTGAGCCCTTCGGCCCAGCCTGTCCTGAGCTCCGATTTCATCGAGAGTCTCGACAAAGTCGGACTTGTCGAAGTGGCTCTGGATAAACTACGCGAAGGGTCTAAAATCCAGGGAACCAGTATCTCCGCTAGCTAAAAATGACTTTGGGGGCAAGGCCCCCCAGAGGGGTTAGACTATTAGTTGGGCTGCTTCCTGATTAAGGGTCGCTCGACTCACGTTTCGGCTGCTGTCGGGCAAGGCTCGTGGGAGACGCTAGGGGGAAATGCTAAGGCGAAATGCTGCGAGAATGAATTAGTGACTGCCCTGTTACAATTTCCCTGAAACAAGTCTTCACAGGGGCAGGCAACAGTTGACTGACAACCGGTCGGACCTCAAGCCGAGATCCATCACCTACTCACGGGTGGTGGACTTGAGTCACTCAATCCATCCCGATATGCCCCGGTGGCCGGCAGACCCGCCCGTAGACTTCCAAGCGGTCGCTCAGATTTCCTCGGAGGGCTACTTCCTCCGCCGGGTGTCCCTCGGCGAGCATACCGGCACCCACATCAATGCCCCCATCAGTTTTCATCTGGGAGGCCAGAGTATCGATGCCCTGCCGGTGCAGTCGTCAGTTGCTCCGGCGGTGTTGTTCGATGCTGCGAGGGAATCCTCTGATAACCCGGACTTCTTGCTAAGTCTTGAGGATGTTGTGGCCTGGGAATCCCACCATGGCCCGGTGCCAACCGGCAGCATTGTTCTGTTGAACACCGGCTGGCAGATGAAATGGGGCACCCCTGAGGAGTTTCTAAATTTGGACCGCGCCGGTGTGGGCCACTTCCCGGGATTTGGCGTTGATGCCGTGCGGTATTTGCTGGAGGAACGAGGGATTGGCGGTATCGGGATTGACACCCACGGTGTAGATGGGGGCAGCGACCAGACCTATGCCGTGAATCGGTTGATGCTGGAACAGCCCAGAGTAGTTCTGGAGAATCTGGCCAACTTGGACCAATTGCCCGCGACCGGCGTCACGCTGGTAATTGGCGCTCTGCGACTGGCGGGCGGCAGCGGCTCACCGGCCTCGGTGCTGGCGTTTGCGCCATGAGGCTTTTTGTGGTCCGCTTGCGGCTGGGCAGGAGCCTTGCCTTAAAAGTGTCAATTATGGTCCGTGAATGAGGTGAAGAGCCCATATTTATTGTTACCCTGAGCCCTTCGGCCCAGCCTGTCCCTTCGATGAACTCAGGGCAGAACTCAGGGCAGGCTCTGAGCTTGTCGAAGTGGCTCAGGATAAACTCTGCGAGGGGTCTAAAACCGAGTGAACTAGATTCTTCGCTACGCTGAGAATGACTTTTGAGGCGACGCCTTGGGCAGGCCGGGGCGCTCCAAGGCCGCCTCGGAGTTAAGTCGATCTAAGTCC
>JACZRM010000132.1 GCA_022576105.1 Chloroflexota bacterium
CCTCAGCCAGCAGCGCGTTGGTCGCGACGATGAATCCCGGCGTGCAGATACCACACTGGAGGGCTGCGTTTTCCAGAAAGGCCTGCTGTACCGGATGCAGTCCCTCTGCGGAAGCGATACCTTCAATGGTGGTCATTTCTTTGCCCTGAGCTTCTACTCCCAGCACCAAACAGGAGGTGACAATTCGGCCATCCATTACAACGGTGCAAGCGCCGCAGTTGCCGTCGTTGCAACCCTCTTTGGTGCCGGTCATGCCTAGTATGTCGCGCAAACACTCCAACAAGCTCTGGCGGGGTTCACACAGAAAGTCAACTTGGTTATCGTTTATCGTGGTTGATACGTGGACTAATCCGGGCATCTTTTTTACTCCCCCCTTGCTCGTTTAACCGCATTGTTCAGGGTGCGTCGGGTGAATACGCCCACCAGGTGAGTACGCTGGCGCACCGTTCCGCGCATGTCGCTGATCGGCTTGGCCGCGGCCATCGCCTGCTTGGCGGCTTCTTCAATGGCTTCGTCCGATACGGGTTTTCCAGCCAGGCTGTCGCCTGCTTCTTTGGCAAATACCGGCGTGGGGGCCACCGAGGCCAGCGAGATACGCGCCGACACAAAGTTCTGGCCGGAAGCATCCAGCACGATCGAACTGGCTACTCCAACTACGGCGATGTCCATTTCGTTACGAGGTATGAACCGCAGGTAATTAGCGCCGGAGTGGGCTGTTGGCACAGGCATATGGACCGATACCAGGATCTCTCCCGGCTGCATGACGTTCTGACCCGGCCCGGTGCAGAAATCTTCCACCGGTACTTCCCGGGTGCCGTTGGCTCCGGCGATAGTGGCAACCCCGCCCAGCACAATCAATGGCGGAATCGCATCGGCGCTGGGCGCAGAGTTGCAGAGGTTTCCGCCAATGCTGGCCCGACCCTGTATCTGGATGCTCCCGATCAGGGCAGCAGCGTCAATCAGGCAAGGGTAGGCCGAAGCCACGCCAGAGTCCTGGTAAATGCGATAACACGGCGCGGATGCGCCAATGGTGAGGCCATTCTGAGCATCGTTGTTGATCTGGGCCAGCTCAGGAATGTCCTTAACGTCCACCACCAGGTCTGGGGTGCGGCGGCCAGCCCGCATCTGCACCAGCAGGTCAGTGCCTCCGGCCATAGCTCTGGCACCACCACCGTTGGAGGCCATTGCCTGTAAGGCCTCACTTAGAGTCTTGGGTGCTACATAATCAATAGTTTGCAAGAGCCCACCTCCTTCCGGCTGGAATTATAACACCAGTGTTATGGGCTGTCAGCTAGCATTCGTATTGGGGCGTAGCCTGGGCCTTTCCAGGGGCAAGACAGAGGGTTAGCACATTGCAGGCCACCAAGGAATATCGACTTGGGAATGGGACCATCCTGGCGGTCTCTCCAGCTAATCGCTGGATGTTTCTCCTGATACCGGCGGTGGAATTTCAGTTGTTGATTCCGGTGATTGATCCGGGGAGAGTTGCAACTGTGCAGCGCCAATTGGAAGGCTGGGACGCCGGGCCAGTGCGAAGAAGAAGGCGCTAACGACAAACATCGGCGCAAAGGTCAGCAGCACGATTGCATAGCTACCGGTGGTATCTCTGACCCATCCGGCAAAAACCGGGGCAATGAACAATCCAATGTTGTGGAAGACACTCATCGCACCCATCAGACTGGCGAACCGGCTGCGGCCAAAGTAGTCGCCCACCATCAGCCAGTTCACCGAGGTTATTCCCTCAACAACCGCCAACCCCAGGACAAATACAACAACCCCGGCTGTTCCCGGAACGGCCCACAACGCGAATATTCCAACCGCCCCCAGATTCATCCCCCAGAAGAGCAGTTTGCGTGGAGCGAAGCGTCCTCCAGCTACTCCCAGCACGAACCGCAGTGGTATGGCCATAAAAAACATGGCCGATATGTAAAACGTGGCGGCGTTGGCATCCAGCCCCTTCAACTCCAATATAGGATATATGTGTACGATAATGGCGTTGGTGGCGGAAACACGGGTGATGACCCCAGCCAGCAACAGCCAAAACGAAGAGGTTCGCAGGGCCTGCCGGACGGTGAAATCCCCCTCCTCCAGTTGTAGCTTTCCTTCCTCACCCGAACCGGCATCACCCGAAGCGGCCGCGGGCCGCACCAATTGAGTTAAGGGCGGGTCGCCATCGGGCCTGAGCCCCATGTCTTCAGGTCTGCTGCGCATCACCAAGGAGACTGGTAAGGTCAGCAGGGCGATGAACAATCCGGTGAAGAATACGGTATTGCGCCAACCCAGATGTGAGATGCCCAGGTCCAGTAGCAGCACCACAAAGGCGCCGCCACCGGCAAAAGCGGTCATCAGCGTGGATAAAGCAAGAGCTTTGCGGCGGATAAACCACTGATTCACCACCGCCATCAAGGTCTGACCCAGGGCTGCGGTCTTGCCCAGCGACACCACTCCGGCGAACAAAAATACCAGTTCCCAGTAGCTGTGCGCTCGGGAGAGCAGCATCAGGCCGATACCAGCGATCAGGCCGCCGAAGAAAACCATGGGGCGAGCCCCGTACTTGTCCACCAGCCAACCCACCAAGGGTCCGCCCATACCACCCTCAGCCCGGGCCAAGCCGAAAACCAGGCCCATCTGGGTGGAGCTTATGCCCAGATCCTGGCGAATGGGCTCAAAGAATCTGGGGAAGCCGCTGGAGATGGCGCCATTGCCGAACATCCCCAAAATTGACGAAACAGCGACAATCCACCATCCATAAAAAACGCGGCTTTGTCGCCTAGATTCGCTACCGGTTGTGTTGGAAATCATTGTTCAAACCAGCATACCCGCGCGGCGTATACCGGTCAACGCAAGCCATGAAAAATTGTATTGCCGATAATAACATGGGCATTTTGTTGCGTTTTCCGTCAACAAATTCCCATCAAAAAATGCTTGACAGAGCCCCTCACCCGAAACATAATGTCACACTCCATCAGGAATTTTCTCGGGGGCCGCCTAAGTTTTGGGAAATTGGTCAGAGCAAGATAGGGTTAGCCCCAAGAGAATTATCCAGCCGGCCCCATGTAATCCACGCTTTCCCAGGACATAAACTCCGCCTGGTGAAAAGTCGCCAAGATTACAATTTGAAAGCAATTAATGAATTCACCACGAAGATTGGGGCCAAGGCAAGTTTATTCGGTTGTAGGGTTTTTGGTCTAGCGCATTAGAGATGGGTTTGCTCGGATGGGGGGTGGGGGGCGCTAGCCTGAACCTTAGCTCCACTCAGGGTGAGTTTCTTGCCCTGAGTGGGGTATTAAGGTTGATCCAAGGTCTTGACTAGCCGCTCAACCAAGGGGGCCAAGTCTTGGTCAGGACACTGAAGCTCAGTCAGCCCGGCAATCCCTTCAAAGCGCATCTCGTCAGCAACTTCGTCTGCCAGCTTCTCCACCTGTGATAGTAACTCTTCGGCGGGACTGGGCAATTGCCCTGGATCGCTGGGTTGGACCTCCCCAGGATGGAGCGCAAGGGTGTATCTTCTAGAGTTTTGCGGCGCGATTACCAGCAGCAAGGACGGTAGGGAACCGGCGGTCAAGCCAAACTCGGCCAGCAAGGCATATACCACCTCAGAGACGCCGTGCTGTCCAAAGATAACCAGGCTTTCGAACCCCGCATTGCGCGCTTCAAAGCTCTTTCGAAACGTCCGAAAGATATCGTGGGCCATCCGGTCGGCTTCCGAAACCAGAAAGACCGCGTACACTGGGAAATCCCCAGCGGAATCGCTCAGGCTCTGGCGCCAGCGTTTCAACTTGTCCAGATCATGCTGGTCGGCGGCGCTGCTCACCGGGTTAGGCTTCCGCTCCGGCGTCGAATTGGAGCAGAATGCCATCCGGGTCGTACACGTAGAAGCTCCTGATGTTGCCTTGAGCGTCGGTCCAACTTTCGATCGGCCCAGCCAGGGATACGCCTTTGGCCTGCAATTCCTCGGCCAGGAGTTTAGGGTTAGGCACCGTGAATGAGAAATGGCTGATACCCACCTGGTCCAGCTTGATCGGCTCACCGTCAGCGCTTTCACCGGGGTGATTGGTCATCACCAGGAAGGGGGCCGCCGGCCCTCCGCCGTAGGTTAAATGCACGGTCCGGCGGGTCTGGCGGGCATGCTGGTAAACCATGGGTAGGCTGCCGCTGGTGGTGTCCTGAACCTGGTCGAAGACCACTTCCATGCCCAGAATATCCCGATAAAAAGCCAGCGATTTATCCAGGTCCCGGACACAGAACGCGATGTGCGAGATGGCGGTTGCCTTCATTGGTACATCTCCTGCTTGATCTTGGGGGAGTATCACGGCCGTAGGCCTATTTCCCGGCCATGCTATGCCGACGACAGTAGTTTATCAAAGCTGCGCACCTCTATGGGACGAAAAGCATCTTGATAGTGCGAACAAATCCTCAACCAGGGCTCATCAGTTCACTACACCTGCATCCTTCAAAGTCCTTCTAAACTGGCTTGGCCAAGACCAGATTCTGCTTGACAGCCCGAAACTGTACCTTTAAGATTCTTGGGTTGAGGTAAGTTATGGATTACGCAATTTTTAAGACCGGGGGCAAGCAATATCGAGTCCATACCGGGGATGTCTTGGACGTGGAAAAATTGCCCCTGGAAGTGGGTTCAGTCGCTGAATTTGACCAGGTGCTGGCGGTCTCCGACGCGGGAGAGGTAAACTTTGGGACCCCTAATGTGCCCGGCGCAAAAGTGGTGGCGGAAGTCCAGTCCCACTACAAAGACAAGAAGATAATCGTGTTCAAGTACAAAGCCAAGACCCGCTACCGCCGCAAGAGGGGTCACCGACAGAACTACACGCGGCTGTTGATCCGGGATATCCAGGTAGGAGGATAAGTAAATGGCCCATAAAAAGGCCGGTGGCAGCACCACTAATGGCCGTGATAGTAACGCCAAACGCCTGGGTGTCAAACGTTATGGCGGGGAGAAAGTAACCTGCGGTTCAATCTTGATCCGACAGCGCGGCACCAGGATACTGCCCGGCACCAACGTGGGCCTGGGAAGGGACTACACCCTCTTCGCCATGACCGATGGCGAGGTCAAATACGAGTGGGCGCACAAGGGCAAACGAAAAGTCAGCGTCTACCCGGTCTAAGCCCGATATAAAACACAGCTAAAGTAGGCTACAACATGAAAACAGAAATACATCCCGAATTTTTTACCTGCACGGTTACCTGCTCCTGTGGCAACGTGTACCAGACCGGCGCCACCAAACCCACTCTGCGAGTGGAAATATGCAGCAAGTGCCACCCTTTCTACACCGGTGAGCAGCGCGTCGTCGACAGCCAAGGCCGAATCGAGCGGATGCGCCGACGCTACAACATCAAGTAGCGCCGCTTGAAGATAGACCATTCAAGCCGAGGGCGTCGCCCTCGGCTTTTTGCTGCCCATCGCGGTCGGTCCTGAAGCCGGGTCGATTCTTTGAAAACCTGCTCCCGGGCATTCCCTCGGAGCACCAACAATATGAAATGCAAGCCGCCCTGAGGAGCACGGAAATCCCCCTCAATCCTCCTTTAGATAGTGGACAGTCTACGGCCCCC
>JACZRM010000133.1 GCA_022576105.1 Chloroflexota bacterium
GAGCGGTTGGTCATTTTGTTAGATACTATTGGCGTACCGGCATAGGACCAGCGCTGCTCATCGCGCCCCGACGGCGGCTAGCTCTGCACATTTTCGGTCGGGGGAGAAAGCTCCGGGCCAGCACTCGGATTCTATTGTTAAAGACGACCTGTAATGCCATACTATTTTAAGGAGCCAAGGGCCTCTACAATCCCATCAGTCCCTGGAACGTCCGGGAAGTTCAGCGCGCGACTGAATTGATACGCGGGCGAACTAAAAGGAATCACTGTGGCGGAACAACCTAATTTTGCCTATGGCGGCCAGGCCGTAATTGAAGGGGTGATGATACGGGGGAGAAATCACTTCAGCCTGGCAGTTCGCCGCCTAGACGGCAGCATCACCCACTCTCACCAACCCCTGAACTCTCTCTTCACCGGCAGAATCAGGCGGATGCCCTTCCTGAGAGGTTTCGTCGTTCTGATGGAAACCCTGATTCTGGGGATCAAGGCCCTCCACGAATCAGCGAACCTGGCCATGTTGGACGAAAACAAAGAACCAGAGAAAGAGATGTCCAACTGGGCAATGGCGGTAACGCTGGGTGTTTCCCTAACGCTGGGAATAGGCATCTTCTTCGTTTTGCCGCTGGTGATCGTGCATTTCCTGGACCCATCAATCTCCTCAGACCTGGTCAGCAACATCGTCGAAGGAATGCTGCGACTGACGATCCTCATCGGGTATATCTGGAGCATTGGCTACATCAAGGATATTCGCCGTGTGTTTGCCTACCACGGCGCGGAGCACATGGCGGTCCACGCCCATGAAGCGGGCCTGGACCTGAACATTGAAAACGTGCGGCGGTTCAGCACTCCGCACCCGCGCTGCGGCACTGCATTCCTTTTGACGGTGGTGCTGGTTTCCATCGTGATCTTCGCCTTCCTGGGCCGCCCCGACTTCGAGTGGCGCATCTTGTCCCGCATTGTGCTGCTGCCGGTGGTGGCCAGCATCAGCTATGAAATGATCCGGTTCACCGGGTCCCACCCAAGCTGGATTATCGCCAAGGTATTGGCAATCCCGGGCCTGATGCTGCAGGGGCTGACCACCCGACAACCCGACGACGCGCAGATAGAGGTTGCGATCACTGCCATGGAATCGGCAATCGCCGCCGACAAAGGCCAGGAGTATGTAGCCTGGTTCCCGGCCCGTGTGCCCGAGGAAGCGGCTGCCGATCCCGCAGAGACAACCGCCGAATAGCAGACACGTCGCGCTGCCCGTCCGCAGGGCACCGGCCTCTGCTAGAATAGGGCCCATCTGCTAGCGCGATTTTCACACCTGTAACGGTCTCAGATGTAAAGGTCTCAGAGGTTCCAACATGATGAACGAACCCGATGCTTGCGAGTCTTGCGGTCGAGAGTTGAGCAACTGGCAACCAGAATTCTACTTTGCCAACGTTTCCGGTCAACAGGCCGACATGCGGACCATTGCCGCCCAAAACCTGATTCGGTACAACCAGACCATGGAAAAACTGACCCAGCAATTGGACCAGCTTTTGGAGCTGGCCCGGGAAGGCAACGTGGACACCCAACAAATCGTCCAGCACCTGGACGGCCTCCGCCAAACCCTCACGCCCAGGCACGGCCTGTGTATTGACCGGAACTGTGCCCTGTGCCGGGTACATGAAGAAGCGATTAAAGAGCACGTTTTGATGTACGTAGACTGGCGGGTGCCGGGAACCGTCCAGAAACTTCAGCAGGCGCGCCACCGGAACTAGCACCTAGGTGGTCACACTGCCACCCGTATGATTCCGTACATGTGCCGAAAAAGTTTCACGCCCTCCGTCAGCAGTAGCCACGGCCCTACTCCTTCGCCTGGTCGCACGTGATCAAACAGACGGGTTTCAGTGTACCGGAAGTCCTTACGGCCCTCCAGAGCTTTCGCCAACCGGCGGGATTCGCCCACTGGAATCAGAAAATCCCCGTCATCGTGCATAATCATCAAGCGGGCATGCAAATCGGATAAATGTGCGCTGGGCGATATGGCGACCATCTTCTGATGGAAGTCGGGCGGCAGACTCTCAAGCAGCATTTTTGCCTCTGCAACGGAAGTACCTTCGAGGAGGGTGCGGACGCTTTGGGCCTGGACCGATAGAGCCTCCAGCGCTGGGCCCGGAGCGGTTTCATTCCGCAGGAAGTGCCGCTCCAATAGCTCCCGTTCGGCGGGATTATCCAGAGTTTCCGTAAGCTCATTGGCAAACACCAGCCAGGTCAGCCGGTCTACATCCCAAGGCCCGCTCTCGGGGTCATTGAGGCGGGAACGGCTTGCTACTTGCAGAAACAGGTCTTGCGCGTCGTAGTAAGCCCCAAAGGAATTTACAAACACCACATCATCGCGTATGCGCGAGTCGGCGGCGGCCACCATTGCGAAGGAACCGCCCACTGAGAAGCCTCCCATTCCCGCTCGCCCACGATCTACAAAATCCTGTGCGAGCAAGTATTGGAACGCGTGCACCAGGCCCTCTATCTCTTCGGGATCGATGTTGTATTGCAAGCCCATGGTCGGCGACCAGTGGAACATCACCACGAAACCGGTTCGGGCCAGAGCATCACCCAGGTTGATCACATCCGGGTCGCCCCGACCAGCAGCGTTAGCCCCCAGGAAAATCAGCACCGCTGCCCGCCGTTGGTTGTCAGGAATTCGGTAGATGTCGGCTACACCCTGGCCGTCCGGCCGAGAATATTTTACCTCTTCCCTCAGTGGGGTTCTAGTGAACCAAGGTTGGGGTTTGAAGGGGGCATCCAGGGTTTGCAGTACGAAAAAGGCGGTGTGCGTTGCGGCTCGGAAGGGCGGCGCTAGAATGATTATTATTGCTACTACTAAGATAAGTAGGCCAATTGCCATCCACAGACGATATAACCGCTTAACGTTGGCGCTTCTCGCCAGCACCGCCCAGCGCGGTCTTGGGAGACGCGCACTTCTACCAGGAGAGGCCATATCTCCCCCAAACCGGCGGCCCTAGCCCCGTCCAGTTTTCTTTACACTGACCAGCTACCAATTCGATAGTCACCACTCGCTTGGCCCATGATAGCCAAATTTTGCAGAAATCGCCACTGCATTCACTTGGTGCACCATGAGGGCTGGCGATCCAACAAGTCCGCCAAACCCATCGAAGAATAGTAGTCGTCGGCGCAAAAGGACCCGCCACTGCCACCGGTGGTAGCTGGGCGCCAGGTCCTGATACCGCACCGCTGCGGTCCGGTTGCTGTCTGGGGATGACTCCCCAGCCGGGTCTGCCGGATGCTCGGTTTGATCAGAATGCACCGCTGACACCTGGCCTGGCGCTGGAAGAACTTTCGAGCCCCATGCCAGCATGACACCGGGGAGTAATGTTAAAGCCGCCCGCCCTTCGACATGCTCAGGACCAGCGGCTCAATACCAACAATTTTCTTGAGACCCCAAGTTCTGCCTGAACCCTGAAAGCTTATACAGAAGCTGATACTTGGGATATCCGATTATTCTGAGATTCGGTGTACTAACGCTTGGTGTACAGCAGTTCCTTAGCGTCAGTCAGCAACTCTTCATCCGAGCGGGACAGGTCAATCGGTTCGCCGTGAGGCTGAGGCACCGGGAAACCGGTTCGATAGTAAAGCTCAACCCGGTTCCCTTCCGGATCAAAGAAGTACATGCCAAAGGCGTTGCCGTGACTGACGATGCGGTCGATTTTCAGGTTCTCATCTTCGATCATCTGCTTGTACTCACGGAGGTCCTGAATGGTGGGAACCTTGAAAGAGATCTGCTGAACCAACTGAGTATCTTCGGGAGCTTGACGGCCTTTCATCAGCACAAACTCGTGATGCTCGGCAATTGGGTCGGAACTGAGGAAACACATTCCCCGGCCGTCCAGGTCCTCATCGGCAACTTTCAGGCCGATAACCCGCGTGTAGAAATCCCGCATCTTCATAAGGTCCTGGGTGTAAATACCAACATGGCCTAGTCCGGTTGTCTGGGGCATATTTACTTCCCTCCATATTCATTTGCCGTATATTTCTAGTGGCATGAGCTATTATAACATTGTTGTGCCGGCGGGCGGATTCACCATCCTCAGGACCTGGTCCAAGGCGGCGGAGATGCTCTGGGAGGAGTCGACCTTCAAGTGAGGCCCCTGGATGGGTTCCATTCCGGGCCGCAAACGGCAATAAATTTGCCAGTCTGCATCTGAGTGGCTGTCCGACCTGAGTCCAGAACTGCGGTCATTCAGGCGGCTGCGAATAATTTCTGGGGGGGCGGTAAACCAGACCAGGCACAGGGGAGAGTTGGTGCGCTTGGCTATGTCGTATACCCCACTCCGAATCTTGTCATTCAGGTTAGTGGCGTCGAAGATCACCCGATAGCCTTCCCGCAACAATTCCTCGATGAACTGGTGACAGGCGGCAAACACCCGGGCATGCTCTCGGCGATCGTACTTGGGATTTGGCAGCAGAGCCTTGCGCATGCGGTCGCTCCCCACAATCACAAAGGGGAGCCGCCGGGACAGTTCCTGGGCGAAGTAGGATTTTCCGGTGCCTGGCAAGCCGCTGAGCAGAACCAGAATGGGCGCGGCGGCTAGTTCTGAAGCCGGTTCAGATCGATATTGGCTAATATCGTCGGCCAGCTCGTCACGCAGGGTGGCAACATCGATAGAAAGTGCCCGTTGGCTGATGCTGAATTCTGGCATTTTGCGGAGCAGCGGTAGATAAACTAAGTAAGGGCTTTGATCAGGACGCCGCGTACAACTTGCAGGATGATGATCGCCACCAATGGACTGAAGTCAAACATTGACAGGGCTGGTATTAGTCTAAGGAGGGTACGGGATAGTAAGGTACGTATCGGCCCCAGGATCGGCTCGGTTATCTGGCCCATCAACCCGTATATCTGCAGCAAGAGAGGATTTGGCCGTTCGCCCAACATGGGAATAACAAACGACAGAATAATTCGACCAAGGATAGCTATGAAAAGCAGGTTGAAAGTCCAGTTAATGATTACCAGAAGGAGACTAGACAACCGCGACCTCCGTTAACTCTGGCCCAACTTGATGGATTTCAAGTAGGCCGCATTTACCGCATTTACTATCGCCGCCGGGACGCCCGCCTGCTCTAAGACCTGGACGCCTTCTGCGGTGGTGCCGCCGGGAGACACCACCAGGTCCTTCAGCTCGGCCGGGTGCTTGCCGGTATCCATTACCAGCTTGGTACTGCCGTAGACCATCTGCAACGCCAGAGTGCGGGCCATATCTCGGGGCAGGCCCACGTACACACCAGCGTCGATCAATGCTTCAATGAACAGAAAGACATAGGCCGGGCCGCTGGCGCTCAACGCGGTGGCCATATCCAGGTACTTTTCATCGTCGACGTAGATTTCCCGCCCAACGGTGGTCAAGATCGATTGAGTCATCTCCCGATGCGCGTCACTCACGTCCTTGGTGGCGGTCCACAGGCTCATCCCCTGTCCAATCTGGGCTGGCATGTTGGGCATAACCCGGACCACGGCGTTGTGACCCAAGCCCTCAGTCAGCGT
>JACZRM010000134.1 GCA_022576105.1 Chloroflexota bacterium
GAGGGTATCCCGGCCTAAAAGAAGTAGTCCAACCGGGCGGTATGCTGGGTGATGTCCACCGACCGCATGTTCAGGTAGGTGTCGCTGCTGGTGCGGCTGCACCGCTCAATGGATAGCACCAGCCCGGGCTTGAGCCGTTCCAGGATTTCGGCGGCCTTCTGACGGCTGGTCGCAACATCGGCGATGGGAAACTCGACCACTTCGGCCTTTTCGCCCAGCCAGTCCCGCAGCATTGGCGCGCTGTGCCGGTCGGCGACGTAGGCAACCTGGCGGCCCAGGGCTTGCAAAGCGTTGCCGATGGCGATGGCCCCGGGCGGGCCGTCGGTCTCGTGCTTACCGGCGGACAGGATGTAGAACCCGGTGACGATCAGCGCATCGCCGGGGCTGTCGAGTATGTACTGGGCGGCCTGAGCGCAGAAGTCGGCGGGCAGGTGGGGACGCAGTTCGGAAACGCCCCGCTGGTCGTGGTCCAGGATGATGTCTTCAATGGACTCGGTCATCAATATGTCCTTTTCATGGCTTATTTAGGATTCACCGCAGAGCGCGCTGAGACCGCGGAGTTTGGACCGGAGTATGGAATGGAACAGGATAATATCTCTGCGAACTCGGCGTTCTCTGCGGTTTTGAAATTGGTTCCTAAAGACGCAAGAACGAACGGGGACTTTCAATATGGCTAATTTAAATAACCGCGTAGTCGGCGTCGCGCTGGTCGGTGATGAACATGTGGCCGGGGGCGTGGGTAATCATCAGCGATGGCTTGGAGTTCAACGCCACCGCCTGGGGTGTCACGCCGCAGGCCCAGAAAACCGGCTCCTCGCCAGCGCGTACCTCCACTGAATCGCCAAAGTCGGGCTGGCTGATGTCGGTAATACCGATGGCCGCCGGGTCGCCGATGTGCACCGGAGCGCCGTGGGTGGCCGGGAACCGGGAGGTTACCTGCACCGCCCGAACAATCTGCTTTCGCGGGATCGGCCGCATACTGACCACCATCGGCCCGGAAAAGACACCGGCCGGAGTGGTGGGAATATTGGTAATGTACATCGGCACGTTGCAGCCCATTTCCTGGTGCCGCAGCGGTATGCCGACGTCGGACATGGCCGATTCAAAGGAGAAGCTGCACCCCAGCAAGAAGGACACCAGATCATCGCGCCAATGGTCTACCAACGACACTACTTCCGCGGTCAACTGGCCATTCTCGTAGATGCGATATCCTGGTATATCGGTTCGGATGTCGGCGCCCGGCGCAGTCAGGAAGGGCTCGGCGCCGCCGGCTTCCACCACCTCCAGCAACGGACAGGGCTTGGGATTGCGCTGACAGAAAAGGAGGAAGTCAAAGGCCAAATCCCGAGGCAGAATGGCCAGGTTAGCCTGTACATGGCCGGGCGCGACGCCAGAAGTTACACCCCGCCACTGCCCGCTACGAATCAACTCGCGCACTTTCCTGGGATTTTTGGGTAAAGTAATGGTGTTCATGTTATCTCCCAACTGGCAAAGGCTTGGTCAATCGCTGCCGGCGGAACCTGCCTCGCAAACCATGATAGTTGCCGCATTTGCCCCGTCATTTGCCATTATACGCCTTGGCTTGTGCCAATCATCGTGGGCGTCTAACATATCAATTGCGGGGGGAACATGGAATACACACCTATTTGGCATCACGCCCAACCATCGATATAATCCCCATAGTCCTTATAGTTCTTCTTGAAGATGATTACTGACCAGAGCAAATTATTGTTTAGGGTCTATCTGCTGGGTGAGCCGAGCAACGGCTCCCATGCTGTGTCCAGCGCGATTGCCGGTACTGGACTTTCTTGTGAGTTGGCCCAAGACCTGGATGGCCTGGGAGAAGTGTCTCCTGAGGAATTTCCAACGGCGGTCCTTATAGACCTTTCGACGTTGGATGCCACCGAAGCAAAACGGTTAATTGACCAGTGCCATGGATTGAAGCTGCCGGTGTTGGCTATCGTCCCACAAGGCATGCTGGGAAGATTCGACCCTTCGCTGAACCCGGACGAATTCATCGTCAGTCCCATCAATCGGGACGAATTGGTGGCGCGGCTGAAGCAGGCCATTTTTCGAGTGAAAGGTACCGCCAGTCGGGAAGTGCTGAAGGTGGGAGAGCTGGTAATCGACCTGGAAAAATACGATGTGACGATGAGCGGTCGGCGCATTTCGCTGACCTACAAAGAGTTTCAATTGTTGGTGCTGCTGGCTTCCAATCCCGGGCGGGTCTACACCCGTGACGTTCTGTTGAGCCAGGTGTGGGGGTACGCTTACCTGGGCGGCACTCGCACGGTTGACGTTCACATCCGGCGACTGCGTTCCAAGATAGAAGACCCGGACCACTCCTTTATCGAGACCATCTGGAACGTGGGATACCGCTTCAAGTCCGACGTTTAATCCTGGTCCCTCACCCCCGGCCCCGATTCCTCAGGGAGCCTTGACTCAAAGGTGTCAATTGCGGCCTGTGATTGAGGTCACGAGTCTGCCTTTGATGTTTCTCTGAGCCCTTCGGCCCAGCCTGTCCTGAGCTCGTCGAAGTGGCTCAGGATAAACTCAGTGAAGGGTCTAAACACCCTGGTATGAGAACCTTTCTAGTCATATGGCCTGCCCTAGAGTTCTTACTCCATTAGTTGTGGTACAAACGTACTGTTCCAACATAAAGATTTGTGCTGCGCGACTTTAGATTATTCGTCGTCCCGATGGAATCGGGACTCCTCAGAAAGCCATAACTTTTCATTTTGTTAAAGCTTCTAAGTAAGCTCGTCGCTAACCCGGTCCAAGAACCGGGTTACCCGATTGGACAATCCAGCGTGTTGGGCAGCCGCCAGACTGGGGTCTTCCTCCATAATACGGGTCGCTTCTTCCCGGGCCGCGTCCAGTAGCTCCCGATCAGACAACCGGGCCATCCTCAAATCGGGCAGACCGCTCTGGCGGGTGCCGAAGAAGTCGCCCGGGCCCCGCAATTCCAGATCAACCTCCGCCAATTGGAACCCATCATCGATCCGCTCCAGGGCCGTCAAGCGCTCCTTGGCAACCTCCGATGGGTCGTCGGATAGCAAAATGCAGTAGCTTTTGTGCTCGCCCCGGCCCACCCGGCCCCGGAACTGGTGCAGCTGAGAAAGGCCAAACCGGTCGGCTCCATCAACCAGCATCACCGTGGCATTGGCCACATCGATGCCCACCTCCACCACCGAAGTAGAAACCAGGATGTTCAATTCCCCGTCCCTGAACTGGCGCATCACCTTGTCTTTATCCTTGCCCGACATCCGACCGTGCAGCAAGCCGACCTTGAAATCGGGGAACACGTCCCGCGACAACCGTTTATGTTCTTCAATGGCCGCCTTGGCCTGTACCGCTTCCGATTCGTCAATCAGCGGATAGATGACAAAGGCCTGGCGGCCCTCCTGTACTTGCTTGCGGACAAAGCCGTGGGCCGCGTCCCGCCGCTCCGGCCCCAGCCAGCGAGTCTGAATCTTCTGGCGGCCGGGTGGGAGTTCGTCAATGGTGGAGATGTCTAGATCGCCATAGAGGGTCAGCGACAAGGTTCGCGGTATCGGCGTCGCCGACATGACCAGGATGTGCGGGTTTTCCACCCCTTTCTGACGCAAGGCCGAGCGCTGCATGACGCCGAATCGGTGCTGCTCGTCCATCACCGCCAGGGCCAGTTGGGGGATTTCCACCCCCGACTGAATCAGCGCATGAGTACCCACCAGCAGGTCCAGATTGCCCTCAAGGGATAGCTGAGTCAACTCGCGCCGAACCTTGGCGCGGGTGCTGCCGGTGAGCAGCCCCACCGACACCGGACGGCCCAGAGACTCCAGATACACCGTAATGCGATTGTCCTCCTGCACCGGGCGGGCCAACCCCCCCAACAACTTGCCGAAGGTCTGAAAATGCTGCTCGGCCAGCACCTCGGTGGGCACCATCACCGCGCCCTGGTATCCGGCGGCGGCCACCACCAACAGCGCCGCCAACACCACCACCGTCTTGCCGCTGCCCACTTCTCCCTGCAGCAATCGATTCATGGGCGGCGTCCCCTTTCCCAAATCGTCCAGAATTTCTTGAACGCAGCGATTCTGCGCATCGGTCAGGCTGAAGGGCAGCGAATCGATGAACCCCTGCAGGATTTTCCGGTCTGCCTTGATTGGCACACCTTCGATTCCCAGGCTCAACTTGCGGCGGCGGGACAGCACCGCCAGTTGCAGGGTCAGCAGTTCATCGAAAGCCAATCGGCGGCGGGCCTCCAAAAAATTCTCTTCACTGTCCGGGTAGTGGGCCTGCCTGATGGCTTTCTGCAGCGGCATCAAGTGAGCACGGGCCAGCACCTGTTCCGGCATAATCTCATCGACGCCGCCCAGCCACTCAGTGAGGGCCTGCCAGGCAATACGACGGAGATTCCGCCCGGTCAGACCCTCGGTCAAAGGGTAGACCGGCGTGATCCTGCCGGTGTGGATCGGCGTCTGACCTTCCTCCAGCAATTCGTAATCCGGAGATTCAAATACCAATTGGCCGCGAAAGACACCGGCTTTGCCGCTGATGGCAATGCGGGCGTTGGACTTGAGCGTACGGGCTAAGTAGCCCTGGCCAAACCAGATAACTTTGATATTGCCGGTCTCGTCGCTCAGCACCATTTCAGTGGCCTTCAAGCGCCCTTTCTGCCCCATGGTGACTACGCGGGAATCCCAAATATGCCCGATGACGGTGCAGTCCCGCCCTGGCTCAACTTCGGCGACTTTGACCACGGCGCTGTAGTCCTGATGCCGCCGGGGGAACAGGTAAAGCAGATCACGCACGGTGGTTACTTCCAGCCGCTGCAACCGGGCCGATAGTTTGGTGTCAACGCCGCGCAGCTCGTTGACCGGCGCATCAACGGTCAGGCCGGCCGGAGGGGAACCAATGTTGGCGGCAGACCGGGCAACGGCGGGCTTGCGCCTGGCCGGTCGGGGCTTGCGGGCCGGCGGCTTTTTGTCCTGGGAAATGGACTCGGCGTCTTTGGAGTTCGGCTTAGGGCGTGACTGAGGAATCGACTTGGAATGTGACCGGGGATCCAACTGGGGATCCGACAGACCGGAAAGCAGAACCCGCCAGTTCTCGGCCCACTGGGAACGCTCCTTTGGAGACATCTCCTGGTAGGAGGAATTCAGCAAAGCGCGAACACCCCCGGTATCGGCCAGGAAGCCGGTTATTGAAGACGACCAGTGTTGCACGAACCGGTCCAGGCCGCCCGATACTGCGGAATCATCAAAACCCTTGGCCTCTTCTAAGGCTAGAATTTTGCGCAAGGGTTCCACCCACGGGGGCGCTTCAGTCCGTTGTGCCGCCATGCTAATCGGCTACTGCTGCCGGTTGTTCAGTTCCCAATCCTGCCATCACAACCTGACATTACCCATAATCGCACCGTGGGCCGAGTATATCACCGGGACTGATTCAGGAGCAGGGCAATCCCATCGGATAGGAATAGGCACGTAGGCCGTTCGTGGTGAGCTTGTCTAACCATGAACGAGCAAGACCATTACCGTCTTCCA
>JACZRM010000135.1 GCA_022576105.1 Chloroflexota bacterium
GCAGGCTGCCAAGGTCAGCAGCAGGAGGATCAGGCCAACCGGCAGCCCATTGCCTAGCCATTCGAATCTAGACAAAATCACTTACTTCAACTCCGATATTGTTAACGACAGCTTGCCGTCGGCCTGACCGCTGTCCGTGTTGTTTTTCAGGTTAAGCCGCCAGCCGGTCAGCCCTTGCTGCACCGCGGCTTGGTCCAGGCGGAAAGTTACACTGGGAGCTTGAGGCGATATCTGCACCGGCTTGGACTGGCTGCCGTCCGGTCGCAGGAAAATTACCTCCAGGGAATCAGCCGTTCCCTGCCACTCTGCCTTGGCATGAACGCGAGTTGGTACCGCTTCCGGCAAGGGGAAGGCAAAAGTGACATCTTCGCCAGGGTCCAGCAGGAAATCGGCTTGAAAGGACGCACCGCCACCGCGAAGCACCAGGAAGGCAATTATTATTGCGGCCACCGCCAGCACCAGGACGGCCGCGCCGGCCCAGAGCAGCCATTTGGGAAATCCCCTGGCCGGCGCCGGGGCGTCGGTCGCCTGGTCCAGCGCCTGCTCCGGTCTGCTGGACACTCGTAAATAGGCCCGGGGATTGCGCCGACGCCGGAACATGAACGCCACCGCGTTGCCCATGAAATTGGGTAAACGGGCCGTAGCATCCAACTGCGCTGGAATAGTCTTTGGCTCTGCGGTCTCCGGGTCCGGCGTTGCGGAGAGCGTGAGCGAGTAGGTGCGAGGACGGCCTTTCAGGGGCCGTTTGGCTGGTTCAACCACCAACTCAACCCCGGTATTTTCACCCGGGCCCAACCGGGGACGCTGGGGATCAAACAGGAACCGGCAAAGCGATTCCTGATCGCTTCCCGACATCTGAATGTTCAAGTCAGAGTTGCCGGAGTTGCTTAACTCCACCAGAAAGTACCCCTTGGGGTTAGTGTCTTTCTGGGGTCGCACGAGGGCGTCGAAGGCGTAGAAAGGCAACAAGTCCAGAGTTGCCGGTTGCTCGGTTACTTGGGTGGGGTCTTTTTGCGAGCTGACTTTGATGGCAAAGGAATAATTCTTGGCCAGGGAAGCGCTGACCTTGGGAGGAGTGATCGTTAAAACGCTTTCGGCCTGGTCGGCCGGGAAAAGGGCGGAACTCACCAGAGATAGCTTACACCAGGATGGATCCAGCCCCACCACTTCCAGGGAAACTACGTCAACTACGTTGCTGGAGTTCTGCAGGGCAATGGTGATTTCAGCGGATTCGCCGGGGTTAAGCTGAATATTTTCGGGAGTAAGCGTAACTCCGATGTTGTCCGACATTTGGCTTCGCCTCGGTTTCCTCTTTACCCGGTAGCCACTTTTATGGACCGAAGGTGAGTGCGCCGATAGGAATAGATACCCATATTGGTCCCAATCTCCATAGCCGACCGAATTGATGACCGGGCAGCGGGTTTTCCGGGGCTACCGCCCGCCCAGAGGCAACCAAAATCGCCGTCGCTGAATACTATACCATCACCCGCCATCAAGCGCGAGGGGCCGTTGGAGCCTTCCGGAGGTTGGCCGAATCGGTAGGGAGTTGTCAGCAAGGGGTGGTCCCGTTCCACCAATACCAGCTCCCGATTTAACTGCCGCGCCAGGGTTATAAATGATTGACTGAATGGATTGGAGTCTCCGCCGCCGACGTTTCCGGAACTGCAGGGTTCCCCCAACAGCACGCCACCGCGCCCTAGAAAATTGAGCAGAACATTTTGCCAGTCTTCGGTCACGTCAAATTCCTGGTGGCCGGCCATCAACAGCAGGCTGATCCCGGAAATGTCCTCGTTGAGATTAACCGTCCCCTTCAATTCGGCCTGGTAGCCAGTATGAGAATTGATGGCCTGGACCAAGCCGAGCGCGCCGGACAAATGCAGCACTTCACCGCTGGCGGTAGCCTCCAACGGCACCACGCCAACGCTGATCTCCCCCATCGACCGCGGCCCGGATTCCTTGCGGTAACGCAGGTCGATCTGGTCCGGCCCCGGATCGCCCATCTCCGGAGCGTCGGATACAGTTGAGCTGGTCCCAGAAATGGATACCCGGGCCAGTTCAACGCAAACATCGTTGGGGACCTGCCGGCGCTCCTCCAAGGTGTAGCCTTCCAGTATGTAGGCGGCCTGGGAATCGTCGCCGGCGGTGGCTTCATCACTGCCCTGGGAGACCTCCCGGTACTGCAAGACCAGCAACGCGCTGCCTGCTTCTTGGACTTGCAGCTGCAGGCGGAGTGGTTCCGCCACCATGATTACGTTTCCCTCCGAGTCTACGGCCACTCCGGGGTACACCACCACTGAATTGTCGGGAGGGCTCCAGGCGACCACATCCAGCCCGGTCACAACTCCAGGACGGTGCATGGACAGGGTGTGCAACTGGCGGTGCAACCGGTGGTAATCGTGGGCTGCCGACCAGGTGGCGACATCAATTGCCAGGCCACGGTGGGGATTGAGTCTTCGGATTGGCTTCTTCAACAGGTCGGCTAGAGACACGCTGGCACCTCCGGGGCATTCAGATTACGGTAAATCCGAGATTCTTTGTTGTTCATCAGTTGGGCCAATATCGGGCGGTTTGACTCCCAGATCTGATCCCATCAATTGGGGGATTCGGGCGATTGGGTGGGTTGAGCAGTCACCGACCCGTTTCTGGCCACCACTTCAAGACTGTAGGCGGTGTGGGCTGGTTTCTCCGATTCGATGATTAACTTTAGCTGGCGTAGGTTCACCGAGGCGGGGTCATCCAGTTCCAGGCGAACATTGAAAGTGAACTGCCCTCCGCTCCCTCCCAGTATTGTGTTCCAGCCCAGACGGGCGCTGCCGTCAAGCGTCAAGCCGCCAAATTCTTCGGTAATCTCCGGTTCCACTCCGCTGTAAACCTTCAAATAGTCTCGCAGACCTCGCTTGGTGCCCCGCCATTGGTACAGCTCAACCGCCGATTTTATCAGCGCCCGCCGGCTTTCCAGCGGCCAGGTCTCGTCCAGGACCAGGTTCAGCCAGGACGCCAGCCAGGTCAGCAATTCCGGCGGAGCGATGGCGGGATCCAGATAATATGAGATGTTGTCCAGGACCTCCTCCAGCGGCGCCATCACGCTCTCAAAAATCATTAGAAAACGCCCCATGAAATCGCCCTCGGAGTAGATGGCCGGTAAATAGGCCAGGTAACTGCTGCGCTGCTCAACTCCAACGGCGTTGGGAGGCGCAAATTCCTGGGGGACAGTGTTTTCCCTGGTGCTGACGACCATGACAACGACCTCTAAAAGCAGGTTACGCTATGGCTGTGGGAGCAGAGCAACCCGGATGCTGGAACCGATAAGGACTGTATGGCCTCTCCCCGTACCCCGGTTGTTGGATCGACGGGGAACACCTTCAGGTCCTCAATGTAGTTCACCCCGGGCACCGATTGTATCTGGGCGGAAAGTTCCGAGTCGAAGAGCCCCCGGCCAAAAGCCCAACCGGAGCCGTCGCCACCGCCGTGAACGGGATTGATGAACCGGTAAAGCTGCTCTTCGATGGCCTGCTTCACCTGGATTTCGGTCCCGGGTCTGGTGTTCACCCTGGCCTCTACTGCCACCCAGGTATACTCAGGTTCCGATACAGTCAATGCCACCGACAGTAATCGGCGCTCGTCCAGGTATTCCTTGACCTGTTTCAACAAATCGGCGGGGATAGCCAGGTCTTCCGGGGTTAGTCGGCGGTCAGACCTGGGGAGATTGGGCACCAGCAAGACCTGGACCACGCCCGGTGGCGGCGCTCCCTCCTGACCGGTTTCTTGGGGTTGCAAGCAGTGGGCGCGCCCCACCGAAGGAGACGCCTCCTTGGCCAGGAACTCAAAGTCTCCGGCGGTTACCGCGCGGTGCAGCGTGCGCAGGGCTTGCGGGCCCCGCATCTTGGCGTTTTCAATGTCCTCCGCTTCGACGCCGCCGGTGGCCGACCGACGGTTGGTCACGGATGCCACGTAAGGGATAGAAGACTTGAGCACCCGGAGGGTTTCCCTTCCCACGTTGCCCTGAGGTCCAGCGCCATGCCGATACGAAGTCAGCCGCACCCGGGAACCCCGGGGCGGCGCCGCCCCATGCCGGACGTTATCTCCATTGGGGGAGCGAATGGCCGGGCCAAATCGGACTTCTCCCGAAACCGGATCACACTCAAAGTGACGGTCCAAAACGCCAGATTGGGAGAACTCGGAAACCTGTTCCCAGGCTTCCCATCCGCTGTTGTCTTCGGCTTCCACCTCCACGGTTTCCCCGGGGCCCAGCGGCAGTATGGGCACCTGGGATATCTTCATCACTTGCCCGGTCTTGCCGTCACTGGTGCCCAGCACTTCGCCCACTTGGCGGGTGATATTGCTGGCCGCAACCAGCCCTCCCACTGCTTGGGACTCGATAGTCCTCAATCGCGGGGACGACTCGTAGGAGCCTTGCGACCGGCTGAAGGGTGTTAACTGACAGCGGATCCAGTATCCTTCCCGTAGACCCACGGTGGTCAGACCCGCGGTACGTGGCAGGTGGAACAACACTTGACCGTGGGTGTTCAGTCCTTGAGTGGCATCGGTATCCAACCAGGCCTGGCTTTCCGGTTGACGTTCAAACCTGTTCCAGTCTTGGTCGGCCCCGTCCCAATATTCCCAGAGCAATGGCGGATTATCCGGATTAACCCCCACCACGGCGATATCCTCCAAGCCAAAGTTGACCAGCAGCACCGCCCCTCGGAGATCAGACCCGTAACCAAGATAAAAGGTGTTGCCCGGCTGCGGTACGTCTTGAAACAGGCTGAAGTAGGGTGGTGCGTCGCCCTGGCCCGGACCCCGGGCCTGGCTGGCAGCCATTTCCTCCAGCAAGGGGATGCGGTCTTCGAATTGGGTCCCGTCCGGGGTGGTAAGAAAATGGTCGAGCCGGGGCACGGAGATACTTAGATTCTCGTCGGTGGTAAAAACGATGGCGTTCTGAGTTTCGGTGCGTACTGTCGCTACCTCGGTGCCCCGGGGAATGGTCAGGGTTTCGGAGGTGGGCGCGGTGAGGCGAAAAGTGATCTCGGTCCTGGCCGGGTTGCCGGGGGTCAGCCTTACCCCGATCAGGTCCAGGAACTTCACATAGTTCTTGTCCGGCACCCGATTGAGCCGGTAGATAATCAGCTCGGTCATCCAGGCGAACAGCTCGATCAGCGTAATGCCCGGATCACTCAGGTTGTGGTCAGTCCATTCAGGACAGTATTGGGGTATTTTGCTGCGGGCCTCGTTCACCAGGTCTTGAAATGTGCGATCGTCCAGGTTTTGCACCGGCAGAGCCATGTCGCTACTCCTCGCCCAGAATTGTGTAGAAGGGGTACACCATGTTCACTTCGTCATTGGTGCCCCGTACCACGTACTGAATGTTGATCATGACCAAGCTGTGGTCCGAAGGGTCGGGTTGCACATCCACGTTGGTCACGTCAATGCGGGGCTCCCAGCGGGCCAACGCCTCTTGAACGTGGTAAGCCAGCAGCCCGGCGGTGGTGGCGTTATTGGGAGCGACGATAAATTCGTGAATCG
>JACZRM010000136.1 GCA_022576105.1 Chloroflexota bacterium
ACCCGAAGACGACCTGGATATTTTGAACTCGGCCGACGACGATGATGAAGATGACGCCGATTACATCAGCGCGGTCTTGACTTGGGATGAAGACGGGGAGCGGGAGATTGCGGTAGACTTGGGCCTGTCCGACGAAGGACTGTACCTTCAGATCAACGGCATCGACGTTCGGCCCGAGCGCGAAGCCCTGGAGCAGGCGCTGGTGGAAGCTTTCCGGGAAGAGTTACAAGTTTAGGCGCCTATTTAATAAGGAGTGGATGTTGTGCCGCTAGTGGGTGTTGTCATGGGAAGCGCCTCTGACGAACCGGTGGTTCAGGGGACCGTAGAGACGCTGGAACTGCTAAAAGTAGACTATGAAGTCCGGGTCATGTCGGCGCACCGCACCCCGGAGCGGGTGCAGGAGTACGCCCAGCAGGCCCGAGATCGGGGCATTCAGGTGCTGATTGCCGCCGCCGGTGGATCGGCGGCCTTGGGCGGTGTGTTGGCCTCTTGGACCACAATCCCGGTCATTGGAATCCCGCTGTCCTCCAGCGAACTGAACGGCATGGATTCTCTGCTGGCCACCGCGCAGATGCCCCCGGGTATTCCGGTGGCCTGCATGGCGGTCGGTTCATGGGGGGCACGCAACGCCGCCTTCTTCGCCGCGGAGATTTTGGGCTTGCAGCATCCAGAAATTCGACAGGCTTATGAAGACTACCGAAAGCAACTTCGGGCGAGCTAACTTGGGGAGCGTTAAATTGGGCGGCGTTGGCCTGCGCCCGGCAGTCTTGACCGATTTTGACGATACCGCCGCCGAGCATAACGTGGCGGAGTTGCTGTTGCAGGAGTTTGGCGACCCCACCTGGCAGGATGTGCGGACCAGGTTTCGGGCCGGTGAGATTACGTTGAAGGAGTACCAGGAAATCACCTTCCGCAATATTCTGGCCGACCGGGAAACCATGCAGGATTATGTTAAAAAACAGGCCAATCTGCGGCCCCACTTCGGAGCAATGTTGAGCCATTGCCAGCAGCGAGATATTCCCGTGGCGGTGGTGAGTCAGGGCCTGGACTTTTACATTGAGGCAGTGCTGGCAAAGGAAGGTTTCGGCCAGGTTCCTGTATATTCGGTGAACACAACCTTCAACCAGGACGGCATCAGTTACCATTACCGCCATGCCTATCCGGGCGAGGAGCACCGGGGCAATTCCAAAGGTCTCATCGTGGAACGATACCAACAGCTGGGTCATCACGTGATCTATATTGGGGACGGCCGCTCCGATTTTGAAGCGGCGGAACGGGCCGACATAGTGTTTGCCCACAAGGTATTGGCCGAGGAATGCCAGCGTCAGCAGATCCCCTTTCGGCCCTTTGTCGACTTTGGGGACGTGCTGGCTGCGTTGCGGGAATACCCGCTGAACGGGTCGCCTGAGTCTGATATACCGACCGGTTGATATGTTTACCGAGAGATTCCTCAATACCAGGAGGGAACAATTTGATTGACCGGTATTCCCGACCCGCCATGAAACGGGTCTGGTCTGACGAGAATAAGTATCAGAAATGGCTGGACGTTGAACTGGCGGTGGCCGAGGCTTGGACTGAAGAGGGCGTCATTCCGCCGGACGACATGGCCAAGCTGCGAGCGGCGAAGTACAACCATCAACGGATGATGGAAATATTTGAGACGACCCAGCACGATGTCACCGCTTTTCTAACATCGATAACCGAAGGGCTTGGACCGGAGGGCCGCTGGCTGCATCTGGGCATGACCTCGTCGGACATGCTGGACACCGCCCAGGCGCTGCAGATGGTGGAGGCCGGCGGGTTGCTGCTCACTGAGTTGGACGCCGCGATCCAAGCGCTGGAAACTCAAGCGGTCAAGTACAAAGACACCATCATGATGGGCCGCACCCACGGTATGCACGCCGAACCGATAACTTTTGGGTTGAAGCTGGCCCTCTGGTGGGAGGAGTTGCGCCGGCAGCGCGCCCGCCTGGTGGACGCCTGCGAGAGCATCCGGGTGGGGAAGATTTCCGGAGCGGTGGGCACCCACGCCACTTTGCCGCCCTCGGTGGAGGACCGGGTCTGCCAGCGGTTGGGACTGCAAGTCGCCCCGGTATCCAACCAGGTCATCCAGCGCGACCGGCACGCCCATTTCGTAACCACCCTGGCGTTGGTCGCGGCGTCATTGGAAAAATTCGCCACCGAAATCCGGGGCTTGCAGCGCACCGAAATCCATGAAGTGGAGGAGCCCTTCGGCTCCGGCCAGACCGGCTCATCCTCCATGCCCCACAAGCGCAACCCGGAACTGGCCGAGCGCATTTGCGGTCTGGCCCGTCTGATTCGAGGCCACAGCATCACCGCCCTGGAGAACGTGGCCCTCTGGGGTGAGCGGGACATCAGCCATTCATCTGCGGAGCGAATCATCCTGCCCGATTCCTGTTTGGCCCTGGACTATATGCTCAGCATTTTTACGCGCATCATTAAGGACCTGCGGGTGCTCAGCGACCGGATGTGGGCCAACGTGGAGAGCAGCCGGGGGTTGATCTTCAGCCAGCGCGCTATGCTGGCCCTGGTGGACAAGGGCCTGGCCCGGGAGGACGCCTACAAGGTGGTGCAGCGCAATGCCATGCGGAGTTGGGATGAGAACCTGGACTTTAGAGACTTGCTGAAATCCGACGCGGAAGCTCAATCGTACCTTTCCAGGGAGGAGATGGAAGAGATTTTCGACTACGATTACTACACCCGATTTATTGACGATACCTTCCAGCGGATCGGGCTGCTCAAGTCCAAAGTTTCCGCCTGATTGGGAGTCACGCTAGTATGTAATCTACTGCGATTTCCCCCGGCCCCTCGCCCATTTTGGGAGAGGGGTGGCCGAGTTGCAAACAAGGTCGGGGTGAGGGAGCAGGCCCCCGTCCCAAGTCTGTCGAACCATGAACGTTGACGCAAATTCTATCCAAAAGGCAATTGTTCTGAATAAGACCCGCCAGTAAGTGTCCAAATCAAACGCAAATGACTTATAGTTGAAGAAGTATGTCCATGTATATTGAGACCAAACTGCCCAACTTTCTGCATCGAGGCAAGGTGCGCGATACCTACTCGATCGATGATAAAACCCTGCTGATGGTGGCCACTGACCGTATCTCGGCATTCGATGTGGTGTTGCCCACCGGTATCCCCAGCAAAGGCCGGGTCCTGAATCGCATCTCAGCGTTCTGGTTTGAAAAGACCCAGCACATCATCCCCAATCATCTGATCTGTCTAGCCGACGCGCCGGAAGCAAGCAGTAAATTCGGTGGCAGCGAGTTGATGGCCAGCCTGCCCTCGGACCTGGCGCCGCAGGCGATGATCGTCCACAAAGCCCAGCGAATCGATATGGAATGCATCGTGCGGGGGTATATTACCGGTTCGGCCTGGTCTGAGTACCGCCGTCAGGGCACGGTGTGGGGACTGCCCATGCCGGATGATATGCTGGAAGGCACGCCCTTCCCGGAGCCGCTGTTCACTCCAACCACCAAGGCCGAAGAAGGCCACGACCAGAACATGACTCCCCAAGAAGTTATCGATATGGTGGGTACCGACATGGCCCGCCAACTGGAGGAAGTCAGCATTGCGGTGTACTCCTTCGCGGACCATTTTGCCAGGGAGAAGGGGATAATTCTGGCCGATACCAAGATGGAGTTCGGTCTGCTGGACGGGCAGTTGATCCTCATTGACGAGTTGCTGACTCCGGATTCCAGCCGTTTCTGGGATGCCAAAGGATATGAGCCGGGCAAGTCCCAGCCTAACTTTGACAAGCAGTATGTGCGTGACTATCTCAGCGACCAGGGCTGGAACCAGGAGCCGCCGGCCCCGGAGCTGCCTGATGATGTGGTGGCCAAGACCACGGAAAGATACATTGAAGCCTATCACCTCCTGACCGGGGAAAGACTCTAACGGGTATTTGACCAGACTTTCCCCATACGAGCCTTGCCTCAAAGGGCCAATTGTGGTCTGTGATCAAGGTTAGGCGCCAATCTTTGGTGTTACCCTGAGCGTAGAGAAGGGTCTAAAATCGAGTGAACAAGAATCTTCGCTGCTTCCAATCGAGGCAACGACCACCTTACGAACGTTAGGCGGATATACACAAATATAAGATCATGCGTGCACCCGTGGTTCGACAAGCCTGTCCCTTCGATAAACTCAGGGCAGGCTCTGAGCCTGCCGAAGGGCTCACTACGAACGGACAATCCCGCTCATCCCGAGCCTGTCGAGGGCCTTTCCTGAGCCACTTCGACGAACTCAGAGCCTGCGCTAAGATTATCTAAGGGACCGGCTTGCCGAAGGGATGAGGGTGAAACTGCTGGGTGTTGGGCTGGAATCTTGAGTGACTGACTAAACGCTCTCTAAGAAACAAATTGAATCGGAGGAAAACCTTGCCTGAGTCAAGACGTAGGCGACGCCACGGCCGCCGTGTAGAGGGAGACCGCCGAGCGGGTACTTCTCTAGCCTCAGCCCGTCCGCGTCCCCGAAAGAACAGTTGGTTGTACATTGGAGCCTCTGGGTTGATCGCGGTGTTGGTGATCGCCGGATTTGTCGTGGGCAGCGCCGGAATTGGCAGCGGAAGATTGGGTGGCAACCGGACTGGCTCGGCCACCCAGTACGTAGATGGCATTGGGGTGCAGCACGACATTATGCGCACTCAGACCCATGTCAACGATGATCAAACGGTGGAGTACAACTCTATACCGCCTACCTCCGGGGACCACTGGCGCAGGTGGTCAAATTGTGGGTTCTTTGAAGAGGAACTGGCCGACGAGCGAATAGTGCACAATTTGGAACATAGCAACATAGTTGTCAGCTACAACCTTAGCACTCCCCAGGAGATTGACCAATTGCGGGATGTGATGAAGGGCATTGGCCTGGCCAACGTAATCGGCGTGACCCGGGCTTACAGCAAGATAGAGCCCGGTACGGTCGCTCTGTCAGCGTGGGGCGTGTCCGATACTATGCAAGGTATCGACAAAGATCGCATTGAAGCATTCTTCGACGCCTATGCCGGCACCCTGGGACCGGAAGGCAACATCACCTGTTTGAACTCGGGAGTCACGCCGTAGGTAGAGGGAGGCCAATTGTTTCTCGCCAAGGTGTTCGTAACCCTGAAGCCTACGGTCAATGACCCCCAGGGGCTGACAGTGTTGGGCGGGCTGAAAACGCTGGGGTTTGCGTCGGTGGAAAGCGTCCGCCTGGGCAAATACCTGGAAGTGAAAATTAACGAGACCGACCGGACCAAGGCTGAGGCATTGGCCTCGGAGATGTGCCAGAAATTGCTGGCCAACCCGGTAATTGAAGAGTTCCGCTGCGAGTTGGAGGAGCTGGTCTCAGCGTAGATAGTTTCAACCAGAGTCCCCACATAATCAAATGGACCCGTCCCGGATAAGAATCTTCTGGTGGGGCTTCCTTCGACAGGCTCAGCACGAGCGGGGATTTACTCCCTCACCCGACCTCGTTTGCAACTCGGCCACCCCTCTCCCATTTTGGGCTTTATTACACGACA
>JACZRM010000005.1 GCA_022576105.1 Chloroflexota bacterium
ACTTTCATCCAGACAACGAGCTGTGGTAATTAGGCTAGATAACCCAGGAAAGTATCTCCTTGGGGTAACCTTGCCCCAAAAGTCATTTTAAGCCAGCGAAAAAATTCACCCACTCATGGTTCGACGGGTCCGACACTGTCGAGACTCTCGATGAAATCGGAGCTCACCACGAACGGACGAAAACCCGTTCATCCCGAACCTGTCGAGGGATCGTCCTGAGCCCCTTCGGCAAGCTCAGAGCCTGCCCTGAGTTTATCGAAGGGGCATGCCTGTCGAAGGGCGTCCTTGGATTATTCCCAAAGCGAGACTAAACCCGACTTTTGGAACAAGGCTGCCTGCATGGGGGGTTAACACTGTAGAAGTCAATACTGCAGGGTGATACCTTTCGGCGAGGAGGACTCTCATGCGGAAGGTCCTGATCACCCTGGCGACATTGCTGGCTACCATTCTTTCCTCGGGCCTGCCAGTCTACGCCCAGACACCACCCCATGTATTTGTGGGGCAGGCGACCCTGGACGGTGCTCCAGCGCCGGATGGGACGGTGGTGCTGGGATTGCTCAACGGACGTCCGCTGGCCAAGGCTCGGACTACGGTTCAAGACGGCAGGTACACCCTGTTTGTCGAAGAACCTGGGGAGTCGACAATCGACTTCGCGATTGGGGGCTTCATTGCGGAGCAGTCTACCGGGTGGGAGGCCGGCGGGGCCACCGTGCTGAATTTATCCGCGTCTTCCCAACTGCCCAGCATCCAAATCGCAGTGGAGCCCGCCTCGCTGCGAATAGTGTCGGCCGGCGATTCGTTCAAGTTGAAAGTTAAGGCCAACACCGGTTTCAGCAAGGCATCTGGTGGAGAAATATCGCTAAGCTACAGCCCCGAGGTTTTCCAGGTGAAGCGAGATGGTTACAGCCTGCACCAAGGACTCAGCCGGCAATTGTCAGCAACCCCAGGACTGTATCAATCCAGCTGGGACTACGCTGCTCCCATCAGCACCGACGCTCTTTCCGGTGAGCTGGAAAGCATCTACTTCTCTGTTTTGGAATCCGCTCCGGCCGGGCCTACCACTTTGACCCTTTGGGTTAGCGTGTTCGGGCCCAACGGACGGGAGTTCCCGCTGGAGCCCAACGTGCTCAATTACCAGGTAAATATCGCTGGTCTCCCCGGCGATCTTAATGGGGATAAGGCGGTGGATATTTTTGACCTGGCCGCACTGGGAGCCGTTTGGGGGTTGAGTATTCAGGAAGCAGGACTCGAGAGCAAATTCGACATCGATCGAGATGGTCTGGTTGGGGTCGGAGACCTGGTTTCTCTGCTACAGAACTACCGGGTGGAGAATTACGGGTCACATACCTACGGGGCGCAGAGCTTCACCACCAGAGACTAGCGCAGAAGGGACGCATACCAAGCGTCCCCTCATTTCCCACCACATCATCCGGGGACTGATTAATCGGGAGGCGCAGGCGGCATACTGGGCGCCGGCACTTGGAAATCGGTCTCCTTCTGGGATTTTTGGCCTGCGGTGTTCGTTGCCAGCAACTGAAGGGTGTAGTCGATAGCCTTGCCATCGCTGCGGACGTTGGGCGGAACCAACAGCTTTCCAGAATAGATTGAATCGCCGGCCTCGGTCTCAACCCGTTGCAGATCGAACCGCATCACCACCCCTCCACTGGCCGAGAGAACGCCCTCCACCTGCTCCACGCTCTGCTCCCCGGCAACCTCAACTTGAACCAGCAGCTCTCCGCCGGTGAACCGGAAGGCATCCGGGTCCACCGTCATGTTGCTGATTTTTGGGGCTCCTCCCCCGGCGATAAATACCACCCAAACCCAGATTCCGACTACGACCAAGATACTGCCCGCCAGAATTCCCAGAGGCGCTAAGATTCTGCTATTCATATCTAATCTAGTCCCGACCCAGCGTTGGTGGCGGCAACACCAGGGTAACTTCCTCATGCGCCTGAACCCAGTAACCCTGGAAAGGCTCCAGCACTGCCGCCTGCCCGCTGCTCAATTTGGAATCGTAAACCAGGGAATAGGCTTCGCCGTTCCAACTCCAGGCAAAGTCTTCCATCAACCCATATTCCTGCGCTTGGGCCAGGGTCATTTCCGGGCCGGCAGACCTTACGTGAATCTCGTCCAAGTTCCAAGGCACCGGTAGGGCAAAAGGATTGGCGATCAGATTCCAGCCCGGCAATAAATCTATTGAGAATGCCCGGTCCGCGGGCGGGGAGTCTCCGGTTATGTAAAATTCAGTACCGGCCTCAAAATTGGCCCACAATCCTGAACCTGGTAATTCCTGAGAGTTGGCCAGCCACTGTCCATCCGCAGCAGCATTCTTCTGGTAAGCCTGGGCAACGCTGTCCCAAGTAGACCACCGCGTGCCCACCCTCACCAATTCTTCGCGGGGGGATTTATCCGTGATCACCGGTACACCAATCAGTCGCCATCCGGGCGCCATCGACATGTGCTGGCCCACGGTGACTGTCACATCGGCGATATCGGGCATAGACTCGGTGTGTCCCACCTGGTCAACTCCGATGGTGACAAAACCGTAGGTCTTGCCAGCTTCACCTTGGAACTGGAACGCCGAGTCGGTAAAGGTGCCCACCACATCGAACGGAGCGCCGTCTTCTGAGACCAGCAGGGTTATTCCTTGCAGGCCACTACCGCTTTCTTCATCGGAACCGGTCCAGGACACCGGAAAGCTGGTCGATAATTGCACCGGGGCCAGGCCATCAACTTGAGAAGTGGGAGATTCCGAATCGATAGTGTAGCGGACCTGGTTGGTCTCAGTTGGAGGGTTGTAGTCGAAGCGTATGGCCGCCTTGGCCCAGATAATATCCCCAGATTTTACGTTCGCTTTAGGCTGGACGCTGAATTTTACCCAGCCTGCTCCTGCCGGGCGGTCTTCATTGGGCGGCAAAATTATGTCTTTGAAAAACCAGGTAATGGCGCCGGTGGAGTCGTCGATCTCGGTGGTCACTACGTCGGGATGGGAACTCCGGCCCAGCAAAACACTGGCCAGGTCAAAGCCAGGACTCAGCTCGGCAATGACGGTAACATCAATAGCCGCCGCCGACGCGTCAGCCTGGTTCTCAAACCGGATGGTATAGCTGATGACCTGGTCTTTGGCGATGTAGGCCGCGTCCCCAAACCCGGCCGGGTCGAAGAGCAGGTCGTTGGCGTCCTCGTTGGTGTCCAATAAGGTGATCACTTCCAACCTATTCCCATTGATGCCGCTGCTTGGCCCGTTGCAGCATTTGGCTTTGCTCCTGGGGGGAGGCTCCTCTTTGGAGTCCCGCCACATTTGAACGCTGTCGATGGTCACCTGGAAATCGATGGCAACCTGGTACCTGGGATGTTCCTTGATCTGCCCAACACCCTCCATCACCACCATTACTTGTTCCCCCAGCGCCGGTTCTCCCGGCGCTGGTTCAACCGGCAAGTCCACCAGAGTGACGGTGACGTAGTCGCCGGTTTTGGGTTCCCGGAACCAAAAAGTGCCAGCGCCGGCAAAGAAGCCGTATTCCAGACCTTTGTCACTGGCGACCTTTAGCAGATCTTCCAGTTGCTCTTGGCCCGGCTGCTCCAAGAAATCTTTAAGCCTGCCTGGCACCCCCGCTTTTCTTCGGTCCAGCAGCCACCGCTCAAGTTTGTTGGTAGCCAGACGATTAAGCTTTTCGCTACTCTTGATTGCGGCCACCACCTCTGCTGCCACTGGAAAATCGGCGTCAAGCGCGTAGTTGCCTACCAAGGCAATCTGCACACCGGCCATAACCTGGCCCACATCCTCAACCTTCATACCGGATTGTTCGGCCAGGGCTGCCTGTTTGGGATCGAAGTCGCCGTCAATCTTGCTATAGTTACGGTCCCGCACCTCCTCACCCAGCGCCCTGGAAAACAGCGCCGCGTCGCTGCGGCTCAATCCCCCGCCACAGCCGGTTACCAGCACCAGCCCCGCCAGCATGACCATCAGGGCGGCCACAGTCGGCTTGGGCACACCAGCAGCAGCCATTTTTAGCATTATTTTGGTGCCGCTTGAAATTAGGGCCACACTCCGGTGGCATACCGATATTCTCGGAATGCCTTTGCTTGGGTTTCACCGTTCATCTGGAAGAACGCTCCAAATATTTTGCTCATGTCCAGACCGTGCCCCTGCATCCTGGTGATCAAATAGACCACTTTGGGAGATTCATCTCCAGAGATCAGGATACCCAACTGGTTTCCCAGCTCCCTTTGTGGAATTTGATTGAAGGTTTGGGCCAGCCTGCTCAGACGCGCTTGGTTCTCTGCCTGGACCGCCTGAACCACCTCACCAACAGTCATTGATGACCTCATCTGGTCCCACCGGCCCTGCGATACCTCACCCAATACCTGGGCTTTTAGCACCAGGTCCAGGTAGTCGTGTGGGTTGATCGGGCGATCATCTTCGATACCTGAAATTGCGACCAACTGGGAAGGCAATCGAAATTCAAAAATGATTCGGGATTCGGAGGAGGAACCACCGCTCATCGCCAACAGCGCCGTATTCTGGTCCTGGTGCAACACCTCGACCGAAGCCGCCGGTTCAGTTGCCACCAGCTCAAACACGCTGGCGTCGGGCAGCCTGACCAAAACCAAGGCTACGCTTTCATCGTCGGTACCCCAATTATGGGCGTTTACGAATACATGGAAGGGACGTCCAGGGACAACCTTGCCGGACGCCGGAACAATGTCCACCGTGGTGCTATACAGCGCCGGGGGCATAATCAGAATCGGGCTGGTTACCCTCTTGCCGACCGCGTTTGTAACGTGGATCGACGCCAGACCTGGTCCAACGTTGCGGGGAACGGCTGCGCTGAGCTTCCCGTCGCTGAGACGTTCAACGGTTACCGGAGTCTTGATTCCTTGCGGAGATTCTATTACCACCGTGGTACCCGGCAGAAATCCCCAACCTTCAATCTCCACCTGACGTTGCTCATTCTGAAAACGGGAGATTACCGAAGGCGATAATCGAGACAGCCCAATGGTTTCACTCTTCACCACAAAGAACAATGTTTCACTAAAATCGGTCCACTGATCGATCTCCGCAATCCAAGCGGATGCCCGCCATTGGTAATCACCTGGCTCCAGCGCCGTTGGAGAGATGAACTCGGCCGCCTGCCCATCTCGATATATCCCCCGGTCCCACCCATTCAGGGACCTGGCCTGATTGAAGGTATAGGCTATTGATTCGAAATTGTCCCGGCTTACCTGAATCCGGTACATCAAACTGGCCGGGCTAAGAGTCCGAACTCGGAAGGTGGCGTGCGGTCCGGTTCCAGCATCGCCGGTTCCAGCATCGCCGGTTCCAGCATCGATCAAAGCGGTTCTGGAGCCGGGCGACAAGACGTTCGGCACCGGCAGCCGGGAATATACCTGCAAATCAAAGGAAGAAGACGACCGCTGAGAGCTGCTTAATCCGGCGTCCACCAGCCTGATGTCCTGCTTCACCCAGACATTCCAGGGTCGGGCCGAAGTCGCCCGGAAGGTCACATAGGCCAGCACTCCAGGCTGGGCCGGGTCCGGCGTGGGTCCGACCCGGGCCCAAACGTGGGTTGATTCCCTTTTTGCCGCATCGATGGTTGCCGGGCCGGGGATGGTCTGCACCCCCAGGTATGGCCCAGGCTTAACCGCCACCAATTCCAGGTCGGACCCATAGCTCAGGCTGATCTCGGCGGCGGCAGTCCCAATGCCCTGTGGTGAGAGGTAAATCTCATAGGTAACTTCTTCGCCGACGCGGACCCAGGGCGTTGCCGGGCGCCGGCCGATATTTACCGAGGCGCTGGATTGGACCTGCTCAACATTGAGCGCCACCGCGTCGGCTTCCGCGTTGGGTGTGGGCAATATGCGGGTCAGGAGGAATACCGACACCAGCAGCGACCCCAATATCTGTCCCCATAGCAAATAGCGGCCTGAGCGAATGAATGGTAGTTTGCGCATGGCCGGCAGTTGGCGGGTGAATCGTAGCTGACGCAAGGATCGTAGCTTCATGAAATTAGTTTCTGGTCGAGCAGCGTAGAGATTGAGCAGTGTAGTGGACCCAACCCGGATTGTATCGACCCGGCGAATCTTAAATCAAACCGCTGGCTCAAAAATGTAGGGGCAGGTCCATCACCTGCCCCCACTGAATCTATTCTCGAAATCTACCCTAAATGATTTCGGCCGGCACTGCTTGAACCCTCAGATCCGCATATGTCAGCCGCCCTTTTTAACCTCCACGTGGGCCAGTTTCTCCAGGAAAAGGAGGATCGCCGAGTGGTCGGCATCCTGCTCTCCGTCGTTGATCAATGCGCCCAGCATCTGCTGCACCAGGGCGGTAACCGGCAGCGGCACGTTGAGTTCCTGGGCGGTCTGCAATACGTTGCGCAGGTCTTTCTGGTGCAATCGAATGCGGAACCCGGCTTGAAAATTACGGTCCAGCATCATCGGAGCTTTGGCTTCCATCACGGAGCTTCCCGCCAGACCGCCCCTGATGGCGTTGAACACCCGCTCCGGGTCTACTCCCGCCTTCTGGGCCAGCACCAACGCCTCGCTCAGGGCCTCAATATTGGCCGCCACAATAATCTGGTTGGCCAGCTTGGTAATGTTGCCGGCGCCCACATCACCGGTCAGCACCACATTTGCGCCGACGGTCTTGAGCAGGTCGAAAGACCGATCAAAGACTTCCTGCTTGCCGCCGACCATGATGGCCAGAGTGGCGTTAATTGCGCCTGGCTCACCGCCGCTGACCGGGGCATCCAGCATCTCGACGCCCTGCTTGGCGCACTCGGCATAAATCTTTTGGGACATGGAGGGAGCGATGGAGCTCATGTCGATGATTACCGAGCCTGGCTTCGCTCCTTCCAGTACCCCACCGGGGCCCAGGATGGCCTTTTCCGAATCGGCGGAGTCGGGCAGCATGGTGATAATCTTGTCGGTGCTGGCCGCCACCTCGCTGCTGGTGGAGGCGGGTTTGGCGCCCTCGGTGGCCAACTCCTCAACGGCTTCACCCACAATGTCGTAAACGGTCAGGGCATAGCCCGCCTTGATCAAGTTTTTGGCCATGGGCCGGCCCATGATTCCCAGTCCAACAAATCCAATCTGCTCTGCCATGGTCAACTCTCCAATTAGGTGGATATTCAGCTATTATTCAGGGCCGCACTGTATCACACAACCCGCGCCCATGCCAGGACATGGGCGGCCTTGGCAGGACATCCGACCGGTACCGGGCGATGGCGGTCTCATTCATGTGTCGATCGCGATACGCATGGCTGCTCAGTTCGCACCGAATCAGGCATTGGTCGAGCTGGTCGGCAGGCCGTATCGAGCCCACCCACCCAACCAGGCCCATACGCAGGCTCGCTTAGCGTCGGATTGTTGGGCTTAACCATCAATTCGCTAACGTTGTATTTAAATAACCGGTGGGGTTATCATACCCATTGAAGTAAAAGCGAGAGGTAGACATGGCCCAGGTTAAAACTGCTCTGGTAACCGGCGGCGCGGGATTCATCGGCTCCCACCTGGTGGACCGCCTGTTGGAGGAAGGACACAAAGTCGCGGTTATCGATAATCTTAGCACCGGGAAGCTGAAGAACCTGAATTCCGCCGCGACCTTCTACCACATGGACATCACCAACCCCTCAATGCAGGACATCTTTCAACGGGAACAGCCCGACCTGGTGTACCACCTGGCAGCTCAAATCAGCGTCAGCGAGTCCACCAAAGACCCGGTGAAAGACGGAGAGACCAACGTAATGGGTACTCTGCGGCTCCTGGAGGCGGTCCGTCGCTACGGTATTGAGAAGTTTATTTACTCCTCGACCGGAGGCGCCCTATACGGCGACCCGGAGACCAATCCCTGCTCAGAGCAGACTCCGATCGTCCCTCTGTCCCCCTACGGTTTGTCCAAATATCTGGCCGAGCAATACATTGAGTTGTACCACCGGCTATACCAGCTCAACTACACTATTCTGCGCTACGGCAACGTTTACGGCCCCAGGCAGGACCCTCACGGAGAGGCCGGGGTGGTGGCCATCTTTTCCCAGGCGATGCTGGATGGCAAGCAGCCCAGCATTTTTGGGGCCGGTGACCAGGAACGGGATTTTGTCTACGTTGGCGACGTGGTGGAAGCCAACATACGAGCCATGAAAAAAGGCGATGGTCAGGCTTTTAACATCGGCACCAGCCAGGGTACCAACGTCAACCGCATCTTTGACTCGCTGAAAGGCATCATAAATTTCAAATGGGACGCCGAGCACCGCAACGCCCGGCCTGGCGAGGTGTATAAGATTAGCCTAGAATGCAATAAAGCACTCAGAGAGCTAGGCTGGTCCCCCCAAGTCAGCCTGGATGAAGGATTAGACCGAACGGCGGAATATTTCCGTAAGGTCGCCCGGAAAACCGCCTAGACTGTATTTTAGAAAATCAAGTGTAGACAGGAGGAATACCGCCAAATGGAACCCGATTACGATGTCATCATCCTGGGAGCCGGCGCAGCGGGACTGGCCGCCAGCCTGTACACCGCCCGAGCGATGATGAAGACTCTGGTGCTTGAATCTCTGGGTGTTGGCGGCCAGTTGCTGATTACCGACGAGATCGATAACTACCCAGGATTCCCCAAGGGAGTCAAAGGCCAAGAACTATCCCTGATGATGGAAGAGCAGACCACCCGGTTTGGCACCATTATCGAGTATGCCGAAGTAGAAGGGGTTGACGACCTGGATAAACCGGTCAAGATAATCCGTACCGACGATAAGGACTACACCGCTAAATCGGTGATCATCGCCACCGGCGGCAGTCACAACAAGCTGGGGGCGCCCGGAGAGGACGAATACAGCGGCCGGGGCGTTTCCTATTGCGCAGTCTGCGATGGAAACTTCTTCCGGGGACAGGACGTAGTTGTGGTGGGCGGCGGAGACGCTGCAATGGACGAAAGCAATTACCTCACCGGCATCGTCAACTCGGTAACCATTGTGCACCGCCGAGACGAGTTACGCGCCACCAAAATCCTGCAGGAGCGGGCATTTGCCAATCCCAAGTATAAGTGGCTGTGGAGCCACACCGTGGAGGAGTTTATCGGCAACGATGTGCTGGAAGCCGCCCGGGTAAAGGACCTGAAAACCGGCCAGGTGTACGACTATCCTACCGCCGCCGCTTTCATTTACGTAGGTTTCCATCCCAACTCAGACTACTTGAAGGGGCTGGTGGAAATGGACCCCCTGGGACATATCTACTCAGACATGCACATGCGCACCAAGGTCCCCAACGTGTACGCCTGCGGCGACATTCGCGTCGATTCCACCCGGCAGCTGGGCTCCGCGGTTGGTGATGGCATCAGCGCCGCCCTGGCCGCTTTCCACGACTTGAACGGCTAGCAGTCCCCCGATTTAATTCGCGATCCACAGAAAAGCCAAGCTGAACGCTTGGCTTTTCCGCTGTGCGTTACAGCCGGGTTACCTCTCGCACCAAGAGCACCACACCGCCGGTGATGATCACCGCGATGGTCACATACCGAAACACGGCTTCATTGATCCTCTTGGCAATTAATGTCGCCAGGCCAAACCCAGCCAGGATACCCGGCGCCAGCAAGCCTATGTTGACCAGGGTCTCTACGTTGACCAGGCCAACCGCTGCGTAGAGCGCAAAGGCAAACACGTCCGCCAGCAAAAAAAAGAAGGCCAGCGACGCCCGCATGGTATTTGAAGTCCACTTCTGGGAAATGACGTAGATGGCCGCCAAAGGGCCGCCAATGCTCAGCGTTGTGACCGACAATGAAGCTAGAAATCCGAATAGCGGCCCGGAAAACCGGCGCTGGGTCAGGGGTATCTGAACCTTGAACAGGCTCAAACCCCCCAGAATGAGGATTACCACGCCGATGGTGACCCGCAGGACCGCCGGGTCAGCCGAGCGGAGGAAAAACACGCCAATGGGGACTGCGGCCAGGCCGCCCAGCGTCATGCCGCCTACCAGCCGCAGGTCAAGATGCTGCCGTGTTTGGAATAGCACCATCGCCAGCAAGATGGCGATGACGCTGTTGACGATGACCACCACCGGTTGGGGAGCCAGGAACAAGAGCAGTATGGGCGCGACCACCAGGCCCAACCCAAAGCTCACCGTGCCCATCACGGTGGCCCCCACGAAGACGGTGATCAGGGCGATCAGCAGCTCAAAGCCGGAAAGCAAGACGCCTCAAGATGTATCATGCCTACGCCTTATAGGTATCGGTACGAATCATCAATTGGTTAAGATATGGCTTCGTCAACGAATCTGTACAAAGTGGGGATAACATTTTGGCGCAATCGGAACTTAGTCCCGTGATTGTGGTGAGTTCGAGCATCGAAATCAACTAGGACTTCTCCGGTTCCGATAGCAGCTAGAAAATCATCAATATTGAAACCTTGGAGAATGAGAACTGATTTTATCGCGAAAAATTCCTCACCATTCGAACGGCGGGTTTCAGCCTGCACGTAAAAAGAATTGAGCATTTTTGTCTGCGCTTTAAGGAAAAGGTCCTGCAAATTCCAGTATGGCCCGGGGTTTAGCGGTCCCAAACCTACTCTTGCTCTTACACTTTCCAACCATTCAGAATGATTTTCTTGTACCAGACCTGCATCAAAATAAACTTCTACTCGCTGTAGTTCCTGATTGACCGAAATACCGAATCCTCTGTCTGTAGCTTGTGTAGCGCGCAAAGTTTGACGAAAACTCAATTCGTTCTCTCTGATTTGATCAGCCCAGCCATAGCTTGGAAGTAATAATTGCGGTACTAGCCTATGTTCTCTCGGTTCCGGCTCCATGTGAAAAAGTGTAAGAAGTGATGAGCTTCCTACACGATGACTCTTTAATTCCCATTGTGCAGTGTCGGCTATCGGCAAGTTGTTTTCCTGCAGGCCGAGTAACGCATCGATAGTATTACCGATGCCACCAGAATTCAAAGGGCGTAGGCTCTTGATCCACCCTTGTTGCTTTAGGTCTTTTAACCTATCGGTCATCTGGTCGCGAGTTAGCGGTCTGGACGCCATGATGGACTATTCTTTTCCTGGAGGTTTCCAAAAATCCAACAGGTACTCAAAGGTGGTTCCCATAGTTATGTAGTTGGAGGGCCAGCCAAAAATGCCAATACGATTAACTATGTTGGTCCTATCCCAAATGATAGTATTCCTCAGCTCATACCCCACTTCCCGCAGGGCCTCCACCACCGCCATGTGAATGGTGATACGCCGATTATCCCACAACATGTACGGCACATCGATAACACATTGGCCCTTAATTTTAAGTAACGGCAAAAGGCCCTGGAATATCTCCCCTATTGCAGCTTTATAGCCATCTAGGTCTAGAATTCCCAGGTCTCTGGCGTCCTGGCTATATTGTTCGGTTTTCAAATACTGTCCGTTTTTACGTTGGTCTCCTCTACGGCTCTTATTCAGCCTTGGTCTGTTGAGTAAATTAGCATACGGAGGGGAAGTGAGTATCAAACTGACTGAACCAGGGCTTATGTAATGTGGAATGTTTCGGGCGTCATCACAGATACCAACTTGTTCCGCACTGGTCTCCAGCAGAAACCGGGCTAACCTGGATTGACTGAGGTCTACATACTCTTGCTGCAAGTCAAAGCCGACCGCGTTCCGGTTCAGGTCCTGAGCCGCCACCAGCGTGGACCCGCTGCCTACAAAGGGGTCAATTACCAACTCACCTTCGTGGGTAAACAAGGAGATACATTTCTTCGCCAGAGAAATTGGATAGGTTGCCGGGTGCAGGTTTTTATCCCTTATATCACGCGCTTCGTAGTTGAATTGCCAAACGCCTATCTGAGATTTCATCCACTCTTTCGCTGATATACAGCTAAGATGGTTTTCAGGGCAAGAACAGGTTCTTCCATTCCCTATTTCTAATCGATCGTTTTTTTTAACGACTAACATCTACCACCTAACGATGAAAGCTTACCGCTGGAACAATGATCCCAGTTTGCGCCTATACTACATCTGCACCGCATTCTTTTCCAGCACCAAACGTCGGAGATCTATTCCCATTTGGCAAGCCGCCGGTCATTTTCTGAGAACCCCCAGATCCGCCGCCGCTTTCATCGCGGCTTCAACGTCAACGACTCGGGGGCCGCTCCTTTGGAGCACCAGCTGCAATTGCTGCTGCGGCGTCAGATTAAACGCCCGCTCCCCGTCCACCGCTACCATGCAATGACGTCGCTCCACCGGGACCGCCACGCCAATCTGCATTGTGTCCCACCTGGCGATGGGTATCTCCGAAACCACCCCGGGAGCAATGGGAGCCTGCACCAAGTTTGCGTTCTGGCCGGCTCCATCACCCAACGTGTAGTGCAAGCCTCCCTGGTCGGCCAGGGACACCGGATGCAGTTGCCCGCCCACCGAGGATAGACCGATACTTGATGGCTCGGCCCGGGTCAGGAAAACCTCGTACAGGGTGCTCAAGTCCCAGATAGCACGGGAGGCCACGAACCGCTCGCGGGACAGGGCCACATCCACCAAAGCCAGGTCCTGGAATTCGCCATCGACGTGGATTTCCAGGATTTTACTGATGATTGAAATCTGTTCCAAGTCCAGCCGCTGCAGCGCCACCAGACCGGCGGTGATTCCAGCCAGGGTGCCTTCGACCATGTCGGGAAAGACGTTGTTGGTCCCGGTGGATATTGCAACCAGCGGGATCGAAGCACAGCCCTTGGCCACGGCCCGGTTGGTGCCGTCGCCGCCCAGGGTCACCAGGCAAGCAACTCCCAGATCCCCCATCAACTGGGCGGCCCGCACGCTATCACCCTCGGTGTAGTGGGCCGGCATCTCCAGCAGGGAAAAATCCACCGATAGCTGGGCGTCGTCCCGTGCGCGCTGGCACAGGTGCGAGCTGTCGGGCATGGCCACTACTCGCTGGACTCCCACCGATTGTAGGCCCAGCATCACCCGACGGAGAGTGTTAACTTTCTCCCAGTCTGGAATCACCCGGCCCTGGGCCACCAGGCGCCGTATGTCCTTGCTGGCCGCCGGATTGGCTATTATTCCCACTACGCCCAAGAAAATCTCCTCCCCATTTCAGACAAGGGCCCTGCTATAATGGGCGCCAAATCAAATCCGGTAAATAGTACCATCAATTTTAGGCGCAATCTGGGACACAATCCTGAAAAACTTGCAAGTAGGTTTCACCGATGACTGATCATGACCTGTGTTTCGCACCAGCCACCGAGCTCCGGAAGAAGATAGACGCCAAAGAAGTATCCATACCCGAATTGACCCAGCTATTCTATCAACGTATCCAGGAGTTCAACCCCAAGCTCAACGCCTATCTGGCCCTGTGCCCGGATCAGGCCCTGGCCGCCGCTCACCAAGCTCAAGCGGCGGTGCAAAAAGGTCAGCCAGTTGGGCCGCTGCACGGCATACCCATATCTATCAAAGACCTAGAACTGACCAAGGGGATCACCTCCACCCTGGGCTCCAAGGTGTTTCGCGACCGGGTGCCAGACATTGACTCGGTGGTGGTCGAGCGGGTGCGCCAGGCCGGGGCCATCATCCTGGGCAAGACCAACACACCGGAGTTTGGGCAATCTGGCACCACCGAAAACGAGTTGGGCGACGCTTGCCGCAACCCCTGGAACACCCAACGCACCGCCGGCGGCTCCAGCGGCGGCGCAGCGGCGGCCCTGGCCTCCGGTCTGTGTACGCTGGCCACCGGCAGCGACGGCGGAGGCTCCATTCGCATCCCGGCCAGCTTCAGCGGCGTCTTTGGCATCAAGCCGTCCCAGGGCCGCGTGCCCAGATACGGTGGATATGGCCAGCCTGCGTCCAACCAGTTGTCCCAGTCGGGCCCGTTGTCCCGCACGGTGGCCGATACCGCACTCTTGCTGCAGGTGCTGGCCGGGGCTGACCCACGGGACCCAACGTCAATTAGGGATACGCCAGATGATTATATGAGCAACTTGGCAGGCGGGGTTAAGGGCTGGCGAATTGCCTGGAGTCCTGACTTTGGATTTGCCGGGGTCGATCCGGAAGTAGCCGCAATCACCGAGCAGGCAGCCAAAGTCTTTGAGGAGTTGGGCGCCAGCGTTGAGCCGGCCGAGTTGACCATTGAAGACCCTTTCCCGGCTTTCTATGACCTGTTCGCCACCGGCACGTATACTTCCTATGGGCACCTGCTGGACCAGCATCGGGACGATTTCACCCACTACGTTCGGAGCACTCTGGAATATGCCTCCACTCTGACTGCGCCGGACCTTTCCCGCGCCCTGCTGCGCGTGGACGAACTCCGCCGTCAAATGGAGATATTCTTTGACGACTACGACCTGCTGCTGACCCCAACCATGGCGGTGACCGCCTTCCCAATTGGCGAGCGCCCAGCCAGCATTGGCGGCAAAGAGGTAAACCCTTTCTGGGGTTACCTGCCGTTCACCTTTCCCATCAACATGACCGGGCAGACCGCCTCCAGCGTGCCCTGTGGGTTCTCCTCCGACGGCATGCCCATTGGCCTGCATATCATTGGCCCGCGCGGCGCTGAGGCCAAAGTCTTGCAGGCATCCGCCGCCTTTGAACGCGCCCGGCCCTGGTCGCAGCTAAGACCGCCGGTCTCTTGACCGCCAACAGCCAGCCCGGCGGCAGCCGCCCGACTTCCTGGTAATATTCATAATATTGGGACAATTATGTCACTATTAGGCTGCGTTTCGCTGGTATATTGTCCCCCTGGTACTATTCGTTCACTAATGGCACAGATTGGGGCCAAAACACTAACCGGTGGAGTTGGGTGGACATTCTGCTCTTTTCTGCTTTCAATCGTACCCGCGGCCTTCTTGCCCTCGCAGCCGTATTGACCGGTGCGATTCTAGCACTAACCCTGAGCTTTGGCGGCGGCGCCAACCAAGGCCAGCGCTCGGTCTCACCAGGTATTTCACCGAGTATTTCCCTGGGACTGACGGCAGAGGCCCGTCAGTCCTTCCAACAAGGCGGCAACGCCTTTCCCAGCAACAGCGCTGGATTCTCGGCCTACTATCGAGTACCGAATGGCTCCGGGGGCTTTGGCTTCAACAAAAACACCATCGACCAGGTGCTATTCAATAGCGCGGTACCCACCCAGCGGAGGACCGGGCCAGCCACCGTCGTGGACATTGGCACTACTCACTCAGTAGGCACGCTGCCCATCAGAAACATCGACGGCCTCACTACCACAGTGAACCTTTACCTTGATGACCAGGGCTGGTTGGTGGCTTATTTCCCGGCCGGCAGCGAGTCCTCCCGGGCGTGGCAAGCGAGCCAGCTCGACGTCGAAAACCCAGTACTGACCGATGTCAGCCAGACCACTCTGCTGGACGCCATTAACGATGTCCTGGTCGAAGCCTTGAGACTGCCACCGGTGAACCCCGATCAGTTGGGCTATTACCACTGGCAGTACCCAACCGCCACCGATTTTCTGATGATCGCGACGGCCCGGGGCAGGATGGGCGTAGACACCGTTTCCTTTGCGATTCCCACCAATTTCTCAGTGCAGGAGGTGTCGGTTTCCATGTGGATTACCAAGACCAATTTACCCTGCGCTCGCAGCATTCTGGACGGAGTCAATATCACCGGAGATTGGTGTGACCGCAACTTCCGGCACGAACTCGCCAACCTCACCGACTTCAACTCCCGAAGTGTGCACACCCTGGTACTGGAACACTATAGCCAGGACCTGGGAGCATCCGGGGCAACGGTGATGCTGATCTATTCCAACCAATAATTCGGCAAGGTAAACGATTTTGGGGTGCGGTGTGGCGAAAGTGCTACTGCTGGCAGTTGCAGCCACCGTCAGTTGGCTGGCAATGCCGTCGTTATTCGCCGAACAATTGACTCTGGCTGGCGGCGTTATCAACTCCTCGCCAGGCAACAACTCGCCAGGCAACAACTCAACGGGTTACTCCCCGGCGGGTCAAACCCTGCACGACGTGTCGGTCACCGACATTCAACCGTCCAGCCTATCGGCCGCTCAGGGCGAGGTGCTGACCATCAATGTGACAATTCAGAACCTGGGCGCCAGCAATGAAATCTTCTTGCTCTTGTTGCGAGACGATTCCGACGGGCGGGACATTACCAGCGTATCCATAGCCCTGCAACAGGGTCAAACGCTAGCTTTAGGACTGCCCTGGGACACCAGACAGGCTGCCGCTGGAAGTCATTTCCTTACCGCCAGCGCCGACCTGGCCAGCGACCAAGTCCCCGGCAATAACTCGGCGACAACCCCGATTCCCATTGAGATCGTTCTAACGGCCATAACATTGGGAGATGGAACGGGTCTTGAAATGCCCGATGCCTCCTTCGGTGGCGTCCTGCAGAGCAGCAATCTCTCAACTCAAAAGCAAGCCACCAGCAGCATGTTCATTGTTGGCCATGACGCTACCTTCGGGCAGGGTCTGGCCCGGGCCGGGGTCAGCGCAAAGACAACGCCATACTCTGGAGCGTACATCGCCAATGCCGACGCCACCTACGCCCCATCGACCAGCCTCAGAAATCCTTTCCAGCAAGGTGAAATCAAGGGGGTGGTGCACCTGGAAGGGCTGCAGAACAGCGTGGGGGCCTATATTCTAGTGGGGACAGACCGGCACTTCACCGACGCTAACGGCGGATTTCAAGTGTTGGTGCCCAGCGGCACCTATGATTTGGTGATTAAAGCGCCGGGATATGTACCAGTGCGCATCGCCAACACCCTGGTCAATGCCGGTGACCTGCTCACCATCCCCGAGCTCACTTTGCCCTTCGGCGACGCCAACGGCGATGGGAGAATAGACATCCTGGACCTGAGCATCGCCGCCGCCAACTTTGGCATGACGATTCAGGATATGCCGGCCCCTTGATGATATAAGAAACCCCAGTCACCAATTGGGGTTGAATTAGACCAACGCGTCCCGCAGCACTTCAACCAGGTGTCTGGCTTCACGTCCGGTGCCATGCTCTATTTGTTGGCGACAGGAAACGCCCATCACCGCCACCTCCCATTCCGGCCCCTTGGCGTTGACCGCTGGGAACAAGGCTTGCCCGCCAATCTTCATTGAAATTTCGTAGTGCTCCTTCTCAAAGCCAAAGGAACCGGCCATCCCGCAGCACCCGGCATCGATCAACTCAACCTGGTAGTTGGCGGGCAGCCCCAACGCCTTCAGGGAACTGGCGGTGCCCACCAGGGATTTCTGGTGGCAGTGGCCATGGAATAGCACCCGCTTGGCCAGGTCGCTAAACTGTAAATCAAGCTGGCCTTCCGATTCCAGCTTTACCAAAAATTCGTCGATCAGGTAACTGTGTTCGGCAACCGCGTCGGCTTTATCGCCTTTCACCAGTTCGGGATACTCGTCCCTGAAGGTCAACAGGCAACTCGGCTCGCACCCAATTATGGGTATACCCTGCTCGGCGAAGCGATACAGCGCATCCACGTTGGCCCTGGCGGCAGCCAAGGCTTCATCCAGCAGCCCCTTGGAGAGCATGGGACGCCCGCAGCAGCCGGTGTTGGCTAGTTCCACCCGATATCCGGCCGCCTCCAGCAGTTCCACCGTCGCTATTCCAATCTGGGGATAGTTGTAGTTCATAAATGTGTCGTTAAAAAGGGCCACGGTACCCTTTGTAGTCCGGGCGGCATCCGGTTGCCGGCGGGAATTGAACCACTTGGGGAAAGACTGTCTGGCGAAGCGGGGTAATTTCCGTTGGGGATGCACCCCCAGTACGTGACCGGTGATGAACTTGCCGATGGGGCTGGCAGCCCCCAGATTGGCCAGGACCGAGAACCGACTGCCGATACGGTTTACCTGGTTAATATGTGCGAATAACTTGGTGCGCAAGGGCATTTTATTGGCTTTGTAGTAGTTGCCCAGGAATTCGTACTTCAGCTTGGCCAGGTCCACCCCGGAGGGGCACTCAGATTTACAGGCCTTGCACTCCAGGCACAGGTCAAGCGCTTCGTACAGCCGACGGTCGGTCATTGTTCCTTCCGGCAGATTTCCCGACAGTGCGGCCCGCAGCAGGTTGGCCCGGCCACGGGTGGAGTGTTCTTCTTCGCGCGTCGCGATAAAGGATGGACACATGGAGCCTTCCAGCTTCCGGCAAGCGCCCATCCCGTTGCACATCTCCACCGCTCCGGCGTAGTCGGTGTCCAGGGAAAAGTCCAGGGTGGTGGCGACAACGGCGGTCTGGTATCCAGAGCCGTAGCGCAGATTCTCGGTCATGGGAGGACAGTCGATGATCTTGCCTGGATTCATGATTCCCTGGGGGTCGAAGGTATTCTTGAGTTCACGGAAAGCGTCGGTCAGCTCCGGACCGAACATCTTCTCGGCCCATACGCCCCGCACGATGCCGTCGCCGTGCTCACCGCTGAGCGACCCGCCAAACTCCTTGACCAGGTCGCTGATCTCGTCGGCGATGGCGACCATGCGGTCCAGGCCATCCTGGTTCTTGAGATTGACCAGGGGCCGAATGTGCAGGCAGCCCACGCTGGCATGGCCATAGTATCCTGCCTCGGTGTTGTGGCTGCGCACAATCTCGTCGAACCGCCGCACAAAGGAACCCAGTTTTTCCGGGGCCACCGCGGTGTCCTCAACGTAGGGCAGTGGCTTGGCGTCGCCGTGGATGCTCATCAGCAGGCCCAACCCGGCCCGACGGATGCTCCACACATTGTTCTGAGAGGCCTGGTCGGTCAAATTTACGCAGGCATAACCCAGGCCCTTGCGGGACATGTCGGATTGCAGCGCATCCAATTTGGCCGCCAGTTCGCTTTCCGACTCGCCGTAGAACTCCACCAACAGCAATGCTCCGGGGTTTCCCTCGATAAAGGACAGGTTCTGGGAGAAGCCCAGGGATTCCCGGCACCGGTCCAGCATCATCCGGTCCATAACCTCGACCACCGACACGTCGTGCTGTAAGACCGCGACGGTGGCGTCGCTGGCCAGGAAGATGTCCTCAAAATGGAGCACCGAAAGGGCGGTCATGGTCGGCTTGGGGACCAGATTGATCTTGGCCTCGGTGGTCACGCACAGGGTGCCTTCTGAGCCTACCGCCATGCGGGCCAAGTTCACCGGCCCATCGGTGGTGAAGCTGTCCAGGTTGTAGCCGCTGACCCGCCGCAATATCTTGGGGTAAATGGCCTCAATCTCCGGTATGCGCTCCCGGGCGATGCGCAGGACGCCCCGATATATTTCCGACTCCAGGCCGGTGCCGCTGAGTTTGGCTTCCAGTTCATGGGCCTCTAGCTCATAGAAATGGGCTTGGGAGGCGTCGGAGAGCACCACGTTCAGTTCTTTAACGTGGTCCAGGGTCTTGCCGTAGATCACCGAGTGAGCGCCGCAGGTGTTGTTGCCGATGCCGCCGCCGACACAGGCCCGGTTGGCGGTGGTGGGGTCTGGCGCGTACTGGAGGTTGTAGGGGCCAAGCAATCGGTTGAGCTGGTCCAGCACAATTCCCGGCTGCACTCGCGCCCAGTGTTCCTCCTGGTTCACCTCCAGAAGCTGGTCCATGTACTTGCTGAAGTCAATGACGATGGCGTGATTGACACACTGTCCGGCCAGGCTGGTGCCCCCACCCCGGGGCAGCACCGGCACCCGGTTGTCGCGGGCCACTTCCATCACTGCCAGCACATCGTCGACATTCTTGGGGATGACCACCCCCACCGGCTGCATCTGGTAGATACTGGCATCGGTGCTGTAGAGAACCCGAGAAAACGGGTCGAAGCGCACCTCCCCGGAGACACGCCGCCGCAGTTCTTGGGCCAGGTCTTCTCGCTCTTTGCCTCTGATGCGATTTGCCGCCGCCGTGGTCATAGCCTTCTCCTGGGGTGGATTGGCCCGGATTCGCCGCCTTGCCGCGTCTGGGTAGCTTATCCTAAACCCGGAGGAGGTTCAACCTAGATTCCCCAACGGCAGGTGCGAGGAGTCCCTCCCCTTGATAAGGGAGGCGAGGAGGGGTCAAGGCACCCCCTCTCAATCTCCCCCTTCGTAAAGGGGAGACCCTTCACCACAGATTTCGATACGCCTTCGGCTACTCGATCTACGCGGCAAACAGGTTGCTAAGAGATTACATCGTCTCAACCCACCCCCAATTGCTGCAGCAGACTCTCCGCCCATCGCCGAAAATAGTCATCCAGCTCGGCGCCACAGTGGGGACAGTCCAAATCTCCGAAACGGAATCTGGCGCCGCAATCCCGGCACGACTGCACCTCCGCCAGTGCCGCTAGGACTATCTGAATCTGCTGTTCCTTGGTCAAGTTATGTTGCTCCCAACGATTAAATCTGACCCATTGTAGACCAGAATTGCGGTTTCAGCATTGTCCGGTGCGACACGCTAAGGCTTTTCAGAGCCTTGCCGGGCCGCTGCACCCTTGGTCCTGAGCGTGGCGAAGGACAGCGATCTGAAGTCAACTATGGCTCAGAGCCTCATTAAAAATATGAGAGGGTCGCCCCCACATTGTAGCGGGCATGACCCGATGGTAAACTGGGGCCAATTGGGAACCGCGCCTATATTGGAGCCGCTCTGTACTCTCGGTGGCTAAAAGAGGAACAAATATGACAGGACCTAAAGTAGGTTTCATCGGGCTGGGCCGCATGGGTCTGCCCATGTCGCGGCGGCTGCTGGCCGCCGGGTTTGACCTGACTGTGCACAACCGCAGCCAGGGAAAAGTCCAGGAAATCGCCCAGGAAGGCGCGCATCCCGCTGTCTCCATCACCGAAATCACCCGGGCGGCCGACATCCTCCTGACCTGCCTCCCCGACATTGCCACATCTGAAGAAATATTCTTGGGCCGGGGGGGCATCATCGAAAACGCCAGACCCGGCCAGGTACTGGTGGACCACAGCACCGTGGGGGTGAAGACCTCCAAGGCCTGCGCCGGGGCCGCCGAAAAG
>JACZRM010000137.1 GCA_022576105.1 Chloroflexota bacterium
ATACGGTAGAGGCAGAACTAATACGAGCCCCAGAAGATTGGTCATTCTCTGTTGAAGTGATTGAGGTAGCATCCCGTGATATTTACGATAGAGAACACCAGTACTCGGTAGGTCTGGGGAATAATTCCAACGTGATTCATGGGAGGCTTCTTTTCTTTCACAATCCTGAGGAAGGAAATGTGAGTCTGCCTGTTTCCTATCATAAGGACTCAAGTGATTTTGAGGGTAATGTTGATCACGTGCTGTTGACTAACGTTGATGGCCAAGGATAAAATCGGACTCTGAGACATCGGCGTTCCACTGCAACCAATCGTCGGCAAATGCCAGTTTCGAGAGGGAGATTTCACCATAGAGATTTAACCCTGAACGAGCGAATAGAATTGCGTAAGATCTTACGGGGAGAGTCCTTGCCCCATAGCATGATCGGTGTCAATCGCGGTGCGGAGAACCCGAAAATAGTAGAATTTTTAGACAAAGTCAACACTAAGAGAAAGGACCGTAGGTATTCTGTCAGCGGAAATGCAGCGTTTCGAAGAAGCACCTCGGCATCTGAGGGCAGAAAGGACAGACGCATAGGTTGGATCAAGGAGATGTCTAATAAATTGCGTAATAAGTCCTCACATAGGTAGCTACTAATACAACCCTAATGAAGTTGCAATAGCGTATTCATTTTAGATATTTCGCCCCCCTTACTTCCTCGGCAAACTCTCCGCAAAGTCCACCCCCAGCCGCAGCCACTCCTGCAAGTCGGCGTCGCTGGCGATGCCCGGCTGGGTCACGAACACAAACCCCTTCATGGGCCGCCCGGTAAAATCCATCGGCCGGGCGTGGGGTCGCTCCAGCGCTTCCTGGTGGCGGTCCGGGCCGCACCGCACCATCAACTCGTCGTTGATCACCCCCACCGACATGTTGCCGTGCAGCATAAAAGCCAGCCCGCCGAACATCTTCTGTTCTCGGACGCCGTCCTGGTCGGCCAGCGCCTGCCGTACCCGCTCCGCTAGTTCTTCATCGTAGGCCATTGGTGTGTCCTTTCTGGAAAAGATGCGTTCCCGTTCGGGGGGCTTTCCCTCAAAAGTCATTTTGAGCTGATGAAGAATTTTATTCACGCGATTTTAGACCCTTCGCTACGCTCAGGGAAACGTAAGAGGCAGGCTCCTGACCTCAATCATAGGCCACAATTGACACTTTTGGGGCAAAGCCCGTTCGTGGTGAGCCCTTCGGCGAGCTCAGAGCCTGCCCTGAGTTTATCGAAGGGACAGGCCTGTCGAACCATGAGTCCTTTCGACACCTCAAAGCTCTGTTGAGAGTAAACGCATTCTAACACTGCCTCCGGCCGGGTCAATCAGATACGGCATTGGCCATCCGGTGAGGTCAAGTCCAACTACCTGATTCTGCTACAATTGAGCTGTTCAGCAGATTAGAAAAGATCCAGGGAGCGAAGTGGGGGAGCAACAAAATGGCCGGTGTAATTGGACTGGTGGGCGGCGAAGAGTTCAGGGTGGGCTGCGAAGATATGGACCGGGAAATTATGCGGGCTTCCGGCCAGGACCCAGCCAGGGTGGTGGTCATACCCACTGCCGCCATTACCGGCCCAGCTAAAGCCGCCAATGACGGCGTCAGGCATTTTTCCAGTTTGGGCGGCAATGCAACCGAGTTGATGGTGCTAGAGCGGGAACACGCTGAAGACCCGGACCTGATCGCAGGCATAGAGGGAGCCGGGGTAATCTACTTCACGGGAGGAAGTCCCGACCATCTGCTGGCCACCATCAAGGACTCGAAGCTGCTGGCCGCAATTCTGTCGGCGGTGGACCAAGGCGCTGTGCTGGCGGGTTCCAGCGCTGGAGCCATGGTACTGGGCTCTGCGATGCGAAGGCCGCGTATCGGCCAGTGGGTCGATGCTCTGGCAGTAACTCCTGGCATTGCGGTGCTGCCTCACCACGAAGGAAGCGACCCGGAGCGGACCGCCAGCGATTTGCTGGAACAGGCCCCAGCAGGAACCACGGTTTTCGGTATTGACGCCCGCACCGGATGCTTGGGCAATTCCGGAAACTGGCGCGTGGTGGGGTCGGGAAAAGTGACGGTTTACCAGGCCGGTAAATGGACGGTTTACAGTTCGGGGCAAAGCCTGCCGCCCCAGGTTTAGGTCCTATTTCCGGCGATCTTGCAACACCTTCCACACCGCACTGGGCTTCACGCCGGTGGCCGCCAGCAGCACCAGGGAGTGGTAAAGCAGATCGGCCATCTCTTCAGGGAGATGGTCCAGGTCGCCGGCAACGGCGGCGATGGCTGTTTCGCCCGCTTCTTCAATCACCTTTTGGGCGATTCGCGCCACACCTTCTTGCAGCAGTTGGGCGGTATAGCTGCCTTCCGGCTTTTCCCGCTGCCGGTCCTGGATCAGCGCGAATAGCTCGTCCAGCACCCCCGGACCGCCCTCAGTCGCCTCGAATTCGCTGGGCGTCCCTTCCATGCGAGTGAAGAAACAGGAGGTTTCTCCAGTATGGCAGGTGGGGCCGTCGGGAATTACTTTCAGTAGGATGGTATCTGAATCGCAGTCCAGCCAGGCCTCTTTCAAATTGAGATAGTTGCCGGATATTTCACCTTTGTGCCACAGGTCTTCCTGGCTGCGGCTATAGAACCAGACCTGCCCGCCTTCGACCGTCCGCTTCAACGACCCAGGGTTCATATAGCCCAGCATCAGCACCTGGCCGGTGTTTATGTCTTGGGCAATGGCCGGAATCAGGCCTTTTTCGTTCAACTTCACTTTCATCGCACTTTCACTTTCATCGCACTTTCACTTTCATCGCATTCTTCCTGAAGCCATTTTCCTTAAATTGGGTCCTAATTTTGTGCGGCGCAGTCGATCAGAGCTGGAATTTCCAACATGCTGGCAACATGATAGTCCGGCGTTGGAAGATTGGGGTCCAAGGTCACACTATCTCGATTGAGCCAGACCGAACGCAGACCGGCTTGGCCGGCCCCTTGAACGTCCTCATACTGCCGGTCTCCCACATAGACCGCATCCCCTGGCGCTACCTCCAGACGTCGGAGCATGGCGTGAAACAATTCCGGCCGGGGCTTGTAGCAGCGGGCGGCCTCCGACGAGAGTACCGCCGCAAAATTGACACCCAGACGCTGGACTACCGGATCAAGAAAGCGGTCGTCGGCATTGGAAAGCACCGCGATGCGACAATTTTCTTGCAGAATTGGCAAGGCCTGAACCGTATCGGGATGGATCGGTCGCCGGCCCAGGTCTTCCAGGACGATATCAACTGCGCCCGCAGCGTCGCCCTTCAACCTCAATTGAGAGAAAGTCTGCTCAAAACAGTTGCGCCAGGCGTCATAGTAGGACTCAAAGGTTGCCTGGCCCCTGGCGCGGCGCTCCCGAAATTCCTGATCGCCGGTAGACCACTCTCTCCTCAGGTCGGCGGCTTCTATTTTCAAGTCCTGTGCTTGAACAATTCGCCTAAAGCTGGCCAGCCAATGGGCTTCGGTATCTTCGGCCAGCGTATTGAACATGTCAAAAATTAGGGTGGTGATTCGACTCATGCATTACCTATAAATTGGGAAGACTGTAGATTAGAAAGACTCGAAAAATTTGGAAACCGAATCCCTGGCGATCAAGTCGGAAAAGTGCATCGTAGTATGTTGGTTTAGTTCTCGTCATTCCGGCTTGCGCCGGAAACCGTTCGAGCGTCTGTACAGCGATTGTATCTGGACACCGGCCTTCGCCGGTGTGACAAAGTCCCGTTCCCGGACGCCAAACTGATGCGCTATCAACTGCACCGCACGGTCCACTCAACCCGCCAAAGGACGGACTGGAATTCCATGCTCCGCCAAATACTCCTTGGCCTGAGCGATGGTGTAAGTCCCATAGTGAAAGATGCTGGCGGCCAGTACCGCGTCGGCGGCTCCGTCGTTCAATGCCTGGTACAAATGCTCCAGGTTACCTGCTCCCCCGCTGGCGATCACCGGCACTGAAACCGCCTGCGATACTGCCCGGGTCAGTTCAACGTCATAACCGGCCAGATGACCATCGGCATCCATGCTGGTGAGCAAAATTTCACCGGCGCCCAACTCCACCGCCCGCACCGCCCATCTTACCGCGTCATACCCGGTGGAGTTCCTGCCACCGTGGGTAAAAACCTCCCATCGTGAGGCTTCATCCAGCGCGATCAGGTCGTCGACCTTCAATGTCCCGGTCGCAGGGTGTTCCACCCGTTTCGCGTCAATGGCCACCACTATGCATTGGTTGCCAAACTGGGCCGCACCTTCGCCGATCAATGCCGGTTTGCCGATGGCGGCGGTGTTGACCGACACCTTGTCGGCCCCAGCGTTCAGCATCCGGCGCATATCGTCGACGCTGCGAATGCCACCACCCACCGTCAACGGTATGAAGACTTGCTCCGAGACCCGTTGCACCACATCAACCATCGTATCCCGCGAATCGGAACTGGCGGTAATGTCCAGGAATACCAACTCATCGCCACCTTCCCGGTCGTAAAAAGCAGCCAGTTCCACCGGATCGCCGGCATCCCGCAGGGCGACAAAGCTGATGCCCTTGACCACCCTACCGGCATCCACGTCGAGACAGGGGATAATGCGCTTGGTCAACATTGCTTCAATGCCGCCATAATTCTATATAGACCCACTCACCGAGTATATCACCGGTCGCCATTCTCTATAAATGCAGCCTTCAATTTCCGGTGGGCGCTGCCCCGGTTGGCTCAGCTACCGATAGGGGTTACAATTAGCCGAGTCTCCACCGGCCATTCTCAACGCCGGTAATTTTCAACATTGGAGGGTATTCATGGCCATTTCACTGGGGGAAGCCAAACAGATTCTGGATGGAGCAATCGCCAAGGCGGAGGAATTTAACATCAAGGTCAGCGCAGCGGTGGTGGACAACGGCGGAAGGCTGATCGCCATGAACAAGATGGACGGCGCAATCTGGGCCAGTACCTACGGCAGTATCGGTAAAGCCGTCGGCTCGTCGGCATTTGGGCGGGCCAGCGGCGAAATGCAGGAACGGGCCGACCAACCCACGCCACGGGGTATTAACGCCGCTTCCGGCGGAGAGATGATTTTGGGACAGGGTGCGGTGCCGATTATCCGCAACGGCGTGCTGGAAGGGGCCTGCGGTGTGGGCGGTGGCACCAGCCAACAGGATGAGGACTGCGCCAAAGCCGGTGTTGCCAAATTGTAATCCAACGCGCTCCGCTGGACTTAGATCGACTTAACTCCGAGGCGGCCTTGGAGCGCCCCGGCCTGCCCAAGGCGTCGCCTCAAAAGTCATTCTCAGCGTAGCGAAGAATCTAGTTCACTCGGTTTTAGGCCCTTCGCGGAGTTTATCCTGAGCCACTTCGACAAGCTCAGAGCCTGCCCTGAGTTCTGCCCTGAGTTCATCGAAGCGACAGGCTGGGCCGAAGGGCTCAGGGTAACA
>JACZRM010000006.1 GCA_022576105.1 Chloroflexota bacterium
GAGGCCGAGCAATTCCGTGCAATTTACGCCTCAATAGAGCAGGCCCGGCTAATCTTGCCGGGCCTGCTAAGACCACTTCTTTGGTAAGCGGGACCGCCGGATTGATCAATAATTGGGGCCCATATTTCTCAATCGCCGGGCCCTTTCTGCAACTGGAGGGTGGGTTGAGAACAGCCTGGCCATCGCCTTGCCGCTCAGCGGATTGACGATGAACAGATGAGAAGCGGCCTCGGCCACCTTCATCGGGCGGGCTTCCGCACCCATCGCCAGCTTCTCCAACGCGCTGGCCAGCGCATAGGGATTGCCTGATGTTTTGGCGCCGGTGATATCGGCCTGAAACTCGCGGGCGCGGGAGATCGCCAGCCGGATCAGAGTCGCGGCGATAGGCATAACTATGGCGACGACCAACAAGCCGATTATGTTGCCTCCTCGACCCCGGTCGCCGCCCATTCCGCCGAAAATGGCGGAAAACTGAGCCAGCATTGCCAGCATGGAAATTGCGCCGGCGATGGTGGCGACAATGGACATGATCAGGGTGTCCCGATTGCCCACATGGGCCATTTCGTGGGCCATAACTGCGCCCAGCTCTTCCCTGGTCAACAGCCGGCGAATCCCAGAAGTGACGGCGACCGAGGCGTGCTGCGGGTTGCGTCCGGTGGCGAAGGCGTTGGGCGAATCGCTCTGGATCTCGTAGACCTTGGGCATGGGCAGACCGGCCAGGTTTGCTTGCTCGGCTACCAGGCCATACAATTCCGGATCGTCCTGCTCAGTTACGGGACGGGCGTGGGTCATTCCCAACGCAATCCGGTCGCTGAACCAGTAGGCGCCCACGTTCAGCATCAGGGCGAATCCCAAAGCCATGACGATCCCAAGTTCACCGCCGAACATAGCGCCAACTACCAGCAGCACGCCGGTCAGTAGTATCAGCAAAAAGAAAGTCTTAATGGTGTTCAAGTGTTGATTATTCTCCGGTTTTAGTCATATCGGGCAAAGCGTGATATCGCACGTGCCAATTGCCGCAATGTTGACGACGATATTGCTACTGTGATTATATCAATTCGCCAGTCAGTATATCCTGGTACAGCGGGAAAGATCCCCTCCTCCCATGGATCGCTACGTCAAAGGGGCATCCACACTCTTTATTGGCTTGTCCAGCGCGTTCTCCCTCCCCGGATGGGAGCTTATTACACGACAGTCTTAGTTAACGGCATCCTCGCCCCTTGTGGGAGAGGACTGAGGAGAGGGGTATCACCCTCATCCCGGCCTTCTCCCATCGAGGGGGCTTGTTCCAAAAGTCAGGTTTAGGTCTCACTTGTGGAATAATATTTAGGCGCCCTTCGACCGGCTCAGGGCGAACGGACGCACCCGTTCGTGGTGCGCAGGTTTGCTCCGTTCGTGGTGAGCCTGTCGAACCAGGGGGGTGAATTTATCGGTCGGATTTTGGAACACAAGGCACTTTTGGAGCAAAGCCCATCGAGGCAGAAGGAGCTTAATCTCTTCCCGTTTTAAAACCGCCAAGAAATACAATGTGCTGGGGCGGATGTCACCTCGATTTAATCAGGGTTACGCAGCGGCGGCCCAAGCTGGATTTGCCTACCTTTTCGTTGACACGCCAGAGCGGTGCGTGATACATTTCACACTGTTTTAGTACCTCTATCAGTGCTTCTCTATCCGTGCTTCTTGGGGAGGAAAAAATATGCCGATAAGCATCGGCGTTCTGGCCAAACAAGTTATCGACCCGGAAATGCCCATGGCGGCCTTCCAGATCGACGCCAATGCCAAGCAGGTAGTGACCCCAGCCACCATTCCTCCCGTGGTCAATGGCTTCGACGAAAACGCGGTGGAGGCGGCCCTTCAGATAAAAGACTCGCAGGAAGCCACGATCACGGTAATTTCCGCCGGGCCTTCCTTCGCCCTGGACGTTATGAAAAAGCCGCTGTCCATGGGCGCTGACGAGTTGGTGCTGCTCCAAGATGATAGCTTCAGAAACACCATCGACAGTTTCTTCACCGCCCAATTGCTGGCGGCGGCAATCCGCAAATTGGGCGGATTTGACCTGATAATCTGCGGACGCCAGGCTTCCGACTGGGACAACGCCCAGGTGCCCTTGGGATTGGCGGAGATTTTGGGGATGGCCTCGATCACGCTGGCCAGAAAGGTGGAGGTCAAGGAAGGCAAAGTGGTGGTGGAGCGGTTGATTCCCGACGGATACGAGGTTGTGGAAGCATTATTGCCCGCCATAGTCACCGTCAGCAACGAGTTGGGTCAACCCAGGTATCCCACTTTGCGGGGCATCATGGCCGCCACCCGAAAACGCCCCACCATCTGGACTGCCGGCGACCTGGAAATCGAGTCCGGTCAGCTTGAACCGCGCATCACCTTGCACGACCTGTTCGTTCCCGTGCGCAACCAAACTTGTGAGATCATTGAAGGCGATGACGAAGCAGACTCCGCCCGCCTACTGGCCCTCAAGCTCCGCGAAGATAAATTAATCTAGCCTCTCGAATCCAGCCGCAACCCGGCGCATTAATTCTTACACGCGTTGAATTAAGTAGTTAGAGGGTTGGCCAAAGTTAAACGGAGGAAAACATGGCTCAGGGTGTTCTGGTACTGGGAGATCTGGTTGACGGTGGGTTGAGCCTCACCGCGCGGGAAGTGTTGGCCGCCGGACGCAAGGTGGCCGACGATCTGGCTGAGGAGTTGAGTATTGGCCTGCTGGGGGTTTCGTTGGAAGGCCCCAGCCAACAGGCGATTGCCCACGGGGCCGACAAAGTCTACTCGGTAACCAACCCGGCGCTGGGCCAATACCAGGTTGATCTTTTTCTCAGTGCTATGGAGTCCCTCTGCAAAGAGGCCGACCCCAGTGTTATCCTCATCGGACGTACCAACGAGGGCCGGGAACTGGCCCCTCGGCTGGCTTTCCGGTTGGGCGTGGGTCTGGCCCAAGACTGTTTGGAAATCTCGGTAGACCCTTCCACCAAGAACCTGCTGGCCAACCGCCCGGTCTACGGCGGCAACGCCGTGGCGGTGGTGAGTTGCAACTATAGTCCTCAGATGGCGGCGATCAGGCCCAAGGTCTATGAGCCCTTGGAAGCAGACTCGTCCCGATCAGGACAGGTGGTGTCCTTCCCAGTGGAATTGGACCCAAGCCAGGCCCGCACCACGCTGGTGGATACGGTCATGGAAGCCGCCGAAGGCATCAAGCTGGAAGACGCTCGGATAGTGATTTCGGGTGGACGGGGATTGGGCGGGCCAGAGCCTTTCAAGGATTTGGAAGAGTTGGCCGGTCTGCTGGGCGCCGGATTGGGCGCTTCCCGCGCGGCGGTGGACTCCGGCTGGGTGCCTGCCAGCTATCAGGTGGGCTTGACCGGAAAGACCATCACCCCAGACCTGTACATCACCATCGCCATCTCCGGGGCCAGCCAGCACATGGCGGGTTGCTCCGGGGCCAAGGTGATTGTCGCCATTAACAAGGACCCGGAAGCCAACATCTTCAAGGAAGCCCGCTACGGCGTGGTGGGCGACTGGGAGAAGGTGCTGCCCGCCCTGACTGCAACCGTACGGGAGTTGACCCAGGGCTAGTCACTTACAGGCCGCGGCCAACTACTCAAGCAAAATATTGTCGATCAGCCGGGGGATGCCCAGCTTGACCGCCGCCAGCACCATTGCCGGGCCCCTGATGGCCCTTAAATCTTCGGTTTCCAGTTCCGTCAAGTTGGTCGCATCGGCCACGCTCACGTAGTCGATGCGCTCCACCAACGGCTCCTCTTCCAGGCATTTCCTGACTTCCTGACGCAGCACTTCAGCATCGCGAATACCCTGGCTCCACTGCGCCTTGGCCCGCAGCAAGCTCAAGTACAGGACTGGCGCCGCCTTTCGCTGGTCCGGTGTCAAATAGGTGTTGCGGCTGCTGAGGGCTAGACCGTCGGGCTCACGTACCGTGGGCACTACCACCAGGTCCAATGCCAGGTCCAAGTCGCGCACCATTTGACGAATTACCAGGATCTGCTGGCCGTCCTTCTGTCCGAAATAGGCCCGGTCAGGGCCGACGATGTTGAAAAGCTTGGCCACCACCGTGGCGACGCCGCGAAAGTGACCGGGCCGTATCTCACCCTCTAATATTTCGCCGATCCCCCCGACATCGACCCAGGTGTTGAAACCCGGCGGGTAAATGGCGGCCTGGGATGGCGTGAACACCAGGTCTACGCCCTCTTGACGCAGCAGGTCTAAGTCCCGTTCCAAATTCCGGGGGTATTGGGACAGGTCTTCCTGGGGGGCGAACTGGCTGGGATTGACGAAGATGCTAACCGCGACCGAGGAATTGTCGGCGCGGGCCTCCCGCACCAACGCCAGATGGCCTTGGTGCAGAGATCCCATGGTGGGAACCAGACCCAATGGACGTTGGGCTGAGGCGCAGGCCCGGCCCATGGCTTCTATGCTGTCGATGACTTGCATTCGATCAGGGAATAGGGCGCCAGGCATCCATTAGAAAAGCCCGGCGGAAAAGTTCGCCCGCAAAGTTAATCAAAAAAGCTCGTTGATTTCTCGTTCCAGCCGTTCTTCGGGAGACTCGGACCCCTGGTATGTGGCGGTGCTGGTCCGGCGGCCCGGACCGCGCTGCACCTGAGCGTAGAAGGCGTCGTTGTACTCCCGGGTGTGAATCACCACCGGCATCGGCAGCGCGTGTCCAAAAATCAACGCTTGCTGTTTGGCTTCCAGGCGCGACAATACTCCCCGCAGCTGGCGGCTGCCGGGCGTGCCCGACAGTGCGGCGTCAATGTCTCTCTCGTTGTCCAGCAGGCAGGTCAGCCGGGTGCCCAACTGGCTCATCACCTCCGAGTCGATGGCGCTGGGTCGCTGGTCGATGACCATAAGGGTAACGTTGTACTTGCGCAACTCTCGCGCGATGGTGCCAAAGATGGTCTGGGAGGCCACCGCCTGGCCCAGGAACTTGTGCGCCTCTTCGATCACGATCACCACCGGATGCGGTTCTTTCCCTTGCCCTCCAGCACTCTGCTCTTTCAATTCTATGTATCGGTCACGGATGCGACGGGAGAGCAGATTGCTGACCAAGATATAAGCGCTCAGGTCTTCACCGTAGCGTCCGAATTCCAGCACCACATGCTTGCCCTTCTCCAGGTGATCGATGATTCGGGCCGTGGCGTTGTAATTCGTTTTCTTTTCCAGGAATGCATATCGCTCAAACCGCCGTAATCGCCGATGGAGGGCGGCCAAGGCCTGGGGCTGTACCCCAATCTCCCCGGCCAATTCATTCAGCGCATTATTGCCCTCCAGATCAAGAAAGTCGGCTAGCCAGTTGCTCTGTCCAAATCGGCGCGCCAGATCAAATGCGGCCGACGCCGCGATTTCTGAGATGTCCAGCGTCTCTCGCAATAGTTGAATATCTTCGGGTTCGATGTCGCCGTAACCAATGCGCACCACTTCATCGGTGGATGACCCCCGCCGCCGGGAGCTTTCTTCGTCCAGGGTGAAGGTGGATACGCTGGCCGGAAATAACTGCTTCAGGCCTTTCACCGAGACGTTGCGATCAGTGTCCTGTCCCATCCAGCCGTATTCGCTGTGCATGTCGAATATCAGCGACGAGGCCTGACCGCCCTGAATAATCCCCACCAGCAGCAACCGGGTCAAGAAGGTCTTGCCGGTGCCGCTCTTGCCAAAGACGCCAATCGAACGTTTGACCAGCTCCTCCAGATTCAGGCAGACCTTGGTCTCCATGTCCAGTGGGCTGCCAATCCAAAAGTGGTTTTCGTCCTCTTCGCCGAACACCGTAGCCACGTCCTGCTCCGAGGCGGCATAGGCCCGGGAGAAATGCGCGGGCACCGTCTTGGCGGCCACCGGCTTATCCTGTCCGGTTCCGGCCACCGCAGGCATGGTCAAGTTGGGCAGCACCGACACCGTCCCGTAGGCCACGGTGCCAGAGATGACCTGAGCGATGAAGGGATCATCAATTTCTGGAGGTGTGTGCTTCAAGCGTGGGTCGCTGCTGCCCAGGGCAATTTCCGTGACCACGCCGAAGAACCGATGCCGGTCCCCATGGATGGTTATGAAAGACCCGACTTTGATGTCCTCGACGGACACCTGGCCCCGGCTATCCAGGCGAATCTCCACGCCCTGGCTCAGGGAACCACCCACAACTTGTCCCAAGCAGGTACCGGCCAGGCTGGGTGATTCCTCCGGTGGGCCGTTTGGCGATAACCCGTTGGTCATGAGGTGAGCCTCCGCAATATCGCATTTATTCGGGGCAAGTCCGCCGAAAGTTCGGTGGCCAAGACCCGCCCGGCTCGCACCATAAAATCCTGGCCGTCGGCGTAGGAGGTCGAAGCCGCCTGGACACAAGCGCCAATAACTTCATCAGAGGCCGCCACTCTGGATCGGACCAGCAGGTGCAGAAAGTCTAAATTATCGGTGAAAACGGCGACTTCGTCGGGACTGCAGGAATAGACGAAGGAATGCACCTTGGGGGGCAGCGGCGGCAGGTGCTGGTAATAAACTTCCTCGCGCTGGTAGCCCACAATCAGGGACTCAAAGCGAGATGTAAGCAGACGGGATATTTGAGGGTTGTCCCGGTATACATCTTCCTCGGTTTCAGCGTCCTGTCCCCGGGCCAGGACCGGGCGGGCCGGGTCCAGCGGTTCGGTGCGGACTTGATGTACTACTCCGTAGATCGGCGGAGAACCGGCGCGGACGAAATGGCCGATGGCGGGGGCGCCGTACAACTGGTAACACTGAGCAACAAATGAGTCGGAGTTAGCCGCTATTACCTCGCCGACCCTTTGGGGTATCTTGCCTTCAGAAAATACCATGTAGCCTCAGCCTTGTTGCGCCGATGTTAGCGACTAATTATAACCAGCCGGCAACTGCCTGTCTGTGGGCCGCTGTCCTGGACCTGGCCCGGATTGGGACAAAGCTCGCGGCGCAGGAATCAGCGATTCTCTTCCCGAAACTCCTTGACTCTTTCCAGTCCCCCGACAACTCCCTGCCGGACCAGTTCTCTGGTTTCGCTGCCCGGCTTGGGGGCCAGCAGCAGTGCGATAGCCACCCCGGCGGCGGCTCCCAATAGGAATCCAATCATTAACCCGGAACTGCTTTGATCTTGGTACATTTTCCTACCTCCTCGACAAGAAATTATATAGGCTGACGGCAGCGGTTGATTTTACAGCATTAGCCTGGATCAGAGCGTTGTGACGCGACCACAACCAAATTCTAGCATAGTGGCCGAGTTGATGGCATCTTCCGGGCCGCTTCTTGGTGGGTTGGTTTGCCCCAAAACTTAGGCTGAGGACTGATGGTGTATCGGTTTGGCGGCCAAGAACGGGGCATTGTCGCACCGGCGAAGGCCGGTGTCCAGATACAATCGCTGTTCGGACGCTCTTATGGCTTCCGGCTTGCGCCGGAATGACGAGAATGAAACTAACGCACTACCGTTGGTGGGCGCAAATTCTTGACACTATATTTAGGTAGACATACAATTGCAAAGCCATCTACTTGAAAGAGAGGTGAGCACCAATACCACCCACTAACGGTTTTTCAGTGGGCCGCTGGGATCGAACATTGACCGAGACGGCCGTAAAGCAGAAAAGCTGCTCCAATCTGCATCACGTTGCGACGTGTCTTTTGTTGCGCCACCAGGATACTGCTCCGGAAATTCTCTTGCCCAACTTCTGTGCCGGTGAGTGCCGGTTATGAACCAAAAGGACCTGCGCATCGGCTTTATCGGCATTGGAGTTCTGGGCAAGGGGTTGGCGTTGGCCCTTGCCGCCTGCGGTTACTCAGTGGCGGCGGCCCACAGCCGTAGTCCTGCTTCGTCACAGTGGCTGGCCGACCGAATCAGCGGATGCCTGAACTATTGCGACCCGCAGCTACTGGCCGACCACACAGATTTAGTTTTTATCACCACACCCGATTCAGTGATCGGCCAGGTAGCCGACTCGATCGATTGGCGGCCGGGCCAGGCGGTAGTCCATTGCAGCGGTTCACAATCTCCGCTAATCCTGGCCAAATCCCAGGCGCAAGGAACTCTTATCGGAGGCTTTCATCCCTTTCAAACCTTCGCCGGGTTGGACCGACCAGAGGAAGCTGTCTCCCGTCTGGCCGGTATCACTTTCGCGGTTGCCGGGGAAGGCTGGCTGGAAACGTTTCTCTCGGATTTAGCGGCTGACCTGGGAGGCCGCGCCGTGTCGATTCCAGAAAGCTCGCGTGCCTTGTACCATGCTTCAGCAGTATTGGGCTGCGGGTATCTGGCCGCCCTGCTGCAAGTTGCGGTGGATTCCTGGCGGCTAATGGGCTTCAGTGACCTGGAGGCGTTGGCCGCCCTGCTGCCCCTGGCGGAGACCACCGTGGCAAATATTGGGAAACAGGGGGTGGCCGCCAGTGTCACCGGACCGGTGGTGCGGGGTGATGTGGGCACAATCGACTTGCACCTGGCGGCGTTATCCAACTCGCCGCCGGCGTTGCGGGTTTACCAGGCCCTTACCGCGGCCTCGTTACCGCTGGCGGTCCAGCGCGGTATTGACGCCGGGCAGTTAGAACAGATTAGGGAACTTATTGACGATGATCGCCGGAGGTATTGCGAATGTCCAGAGTAACCGTCCGGGACCTGGCCCAGATGAAGGTTAAGGGCGAGAAAATTCCCATGATTACCGCCTATGACTACACCTCGGCGCGGTTTGCCGATGCCGCTGAAATTCCCGTTGTGTTGGTGGGCGACAGCTTGGGAATGGTGATGATGGGTTACGATTCGACAATCCAGGTAACCCTGGATGATATGGTTCACCATACAAAAATGGTGTCCCGAGGGTCTCAGAATGCGCTGATCATTGCCGATTTGCCCTTCATGACCTACCAGGTTGATCCGGCGCAGGCCTTGACCAACGCCGCCCGCTTGATTCAGGAAGGCGGAGCCCAATCGGTCAAACTGGAGGGGGGTCAAAGTGTCGCCGAGACGGTGCACCGAATAGTTGAGTGTGGGATACCGGTGATGGGACACTTGGGGCTTACGCCCCAGTCGATAAACGCCTTGGGAGGATACCGGGTACAGGGCCGGCAGCGCAAAGAAGCGGTCCAGTTGTTGCAGGATGCCAAGGCCTTGGAAGACGCCGGGGCTTATGCCGTGGTACTGGAGTTGGTGCCCACGCAGCTGGCCAGATTAATTTCCCAACGGTTGACCATTCCCACCATTGGCATTGGGGCCGGCCCAGGCTGCGATGGACAAGTTCAGGTGCTGCACGACATGTTGGGCCTATTCACCGACTTTAAGCCGAAGCACGCCAAGCGCTATGCCAACCTGGCTGAGGAAATTAAAGAGGCTTTCGTTCAATATGCCAGGGAGGTGCGGGAGGGAGAATTCCCCACGGACCAGCAGAGCTTCACCATGGACGAGGAGATTCTCAACGAGCTGGCGATTCTCCAGTAGACATCGGCAGACCCCAACAAATAAAAGGCGCTGCCGTCGGGCAGCGCCTTCGCTAATTAAACTTGCTGCTTAGTATTATTTAACGCGTTTGTCCTCGATCTGAATTACCAGGTCTTGAATTTCGGACAGCACCTCATCGATCAACTCAGGGGCCGATCGCTCAAGAATGATCTGTTCGCTGTCAGTCAGTCCGCTGAGGTCCAGCTGAAGCTGGGCGCTAATTGAACCTGCTTCGTCGCTCAAGACTATATCTTGATTCACCATGGCTACTCTAAGCTCAGGGGTAAACATGCTGGGTCCATATGGCTGTGGGTACTGCTGAGTCAGGGTGATGATGCCCGTCGCTCGGTCATAGACGATAGTCCGTATCGGGCCCTCCGGGTAATACAAAGTTACCTCAGCGCTGTTGAGTTTGCTGCGCTGGGTGTAATCGTTAATCTGTACGGTCCGGGTAATTATGCTGGGCGAAGACCCGTAAAGCGCGTAAAACAGCGTGATGTCCCGTGTGGATGTATCGACCTGGAACGAATACCAAGTCTCACTGGCTGCTCCACCGGGCAAATCGACATCAACTAGACCCTGGGCCAGAACTTCGCCGAACTTTACTTCGGGAATGAAGCGGGGCGCCGGCGGGGGTTCTACAGCCAAAAGTTTGAGCCCGATGTCGGAGATTGGGGCCTCAGTGGGATCGGGCACTCTGGTCGACAGTGGCAGGCTAGAACTAACGGCCAGGTCGGAGACACCGCTCTGGTCGCCGGTGGCGGATCGGGATTCAAATCCGGTGACGAAAAAGGTAATAATTATAGCTGCGGCTACTGCGGCGATGACCAGTATCGAATACAACGCCAGTTTGTTAGCGCCGCCTCGATTCTCCGGCGACCGAGAGATTGTCATTTTTGCCTCCTTGATATTGTCAGGGGTATTGTCAGGGCTATGCTCTGGGACTTGCTTTAGCGTTCACGATATTGAAATATCCGGTCGTGCTGCCCGGCCGGTATTAGAGGTTGGGCAGCAGGTCCGCCGCCCGGTTTACTTCTTCCCAATGCTGCTCACGGCTGGCTCTCATCTCCTTGGTATTGCCCATCATTTTGATGGCCTCTTTGTAGAACCACTCCACCTTGCTCATCGCTTGGCCTTGACCCAAGTTGGTGACCATTACGGTGACGCTGATAGTGTCGGAAGTGCGCCCGGGATAGGTGCCCTTTCGCCGCCCGGCGCCGGGCACTCGGTCGGCAAAGGCGTTGTCCATCATTTCCACTATCTCTTCGGTGGCTTCGTGAGCCGGGCCGCTAAAGAGACCCAGCACGTTTTGTGCGTCGTACATTATCCGGCCGTCTTCCACGTATTCGCAATCCAACGACAGCTCGGCCAACGCGGCGTGGACTACGTTCTGAGCTCGCTCAATTTGGGCCTTAGAGACTGAAAAATGCTTGCTCTTGGAGGGTCCGTTGTTGTGCTTCAGCCGCCCCAGCAGTGAATTGGATGACTTCTGAGGCGGTACCGCGGTGTGGGATATGCCGATGGCTGACGGGCCTTTGAGAATTCGAATTACGTCGTTGGCGTCCAGCACCTCGCCGATATACCGACGGTCGGTCTCTTCCCCGACACAAAGAATATCCATGAATGAGTCGGCGATGCGGCGGTTAATCTGCGAGAAATTTACGTTCATTGACTGGTTTTTCCTGACGAATTTTTCGTTGTCGACCAGGAATACCGCGTCGGCCTTGGAGTTGTCCAGCACCTTTTTCATGCAAGTTGCAGTGTTTACAACACTGTCCGGCTCATCGTATTGGTTCGCAAAGGGCAGCACCAGCATGGCGTAGATTGGCTTCTTGAATTCTTCCTTGAGCAGGTCTACCAACACACCCACGGCCCCGGAACCGGTGCCGCCGGCGGTGGTGCCGATGACCAGAATGGCGTCAGCAGTGTACACATCGCCATAATCGCGGATTGTAGCGGCAATCTTCCTGGCATTGCGCCGGGCTTGTTCAGCACCGTCGGCGTTGACTTTACCAGCGCCTCGGCCACGAAACTCGTCGGTCGTGCCAATCAAGATGGTATGGTCATCGGTCTGGGGTATGTGCTGCAACCCATACAGGTCGCCGGCGCCCAGATTTATGGCGAAAATGCCGGTGTGTATCGGGTCATGTTCTCCACCGGTGAAGATTCGAATGCGCCGGTTCTTCCAGATCCATTCTCCCATGGCGGCGAACTCATCTGCGATGTTAGACCCACCCTGGCCGGCACCCACAACGACCAATTTCATGCTCCACTCCTTACAACTGTACGACTACGGTATGACTACCAAGATTTCTGAAATCGACGCTTATTACGACGATCGAGGCCAGATTATGTCAGATACAGGATTGCTGGCTATAGAAAATTCAAGAACATATACAATTGTACATGCCTATCTTTCATCACTTAGATTGATTACATTTACCGAGTTTGTCGATTTTGCGGGAAGGTTGTAGCTTAAAAAAGGGCTGGAAGAAATGGGGTTTTGCATCAGAAAGCAGATTGATGGGGGAAACTTTTCCGGGCCGGTGAGCGGCGCTAAATACTGTTGGTAATCGCTTTTGTCACCATTTGTCTATGTCTTGGAACAATTTATACCCTTTGAATTTCGCCCAGGTATCGGACACTGGGTCTAGGTTCTCCAGCAGCGCTTCAGGTTTAATATTTTCAACCACAATAGCCCTACTCCGGGCATCTGCTGGGTGCACTCCACACTGCCGGTTGATTTCGCTGGCCGCAGCCCGTCATAATCGGGAGGGCGGTAGCCTGCCCAGCCCCTAAGTCGTAAATCCAGCAATAGTACATCCTACTAAATCCTACTGGCTAAACCCTACTGGGATTTTGAATTGCCAGCCGGACGTCGGGTAACGTACCCTAGAAATTCTCCCAACCCCCAACAGGATAGCAACAGCAGTATCAAAGGGAATGCTTGGCAGAACTTGCCCATATTTCGGCGTTTGGCGGCCGCGGTCCTGGCCATTTTCACCGCCACCAGCCCGGGTAAAATTGGGGACAGGATGGTCAACACCGCCCTCTGAAAGTTGCCGATAACCTGGCAGCGCACCGACCCGAATGAGCGTCCCCATACGTAACGTTCTCTCAGGGCAGGCCAGAATCTCAATCCTTGCCGGTGCTGACGGACCACGATTTCTGGACTCAACGCCAGCTTACCCCCTTGATTCATCAAGGCAGCGTTTACGGTGACCTCGTTGAATCCCCCTTCCCAGGCGGTTCTCACCGCGTCTAACGCTGAGCGTTTGTAGGAGACATTGGCGTCGGAGGCGTTGGCAGACTCGCCCGGGAAAACCGGGTTCTGGTACCGCCCAAAATCGCAAAAGTAAACCGCCCAGTTCAGGACTCGGTCCAAACTGTTGTCGATGGCGCCCCCTATGCCGGCATAGTCGGCTTGGTGGGCTTTAACGGTTTCGGCGCACCACGCTCGGTCGGGGATTTCGTTGTCTTCCAGAAAACCAACAATGCGTCCCCTGGCCATATTGAGGCCCAGCGTTTTCAGCTCGTCGTGATGCTCACGGCCGCCACCGCCGCCGGACCAGGTCTTCAGGTGACCGACATCCAGAAATGTGATTTCGGCAAACTTGGTTCGCAGGTCATCGATGCCGTCCACGGTCCGGGGGTCGTATGGAACGATGACCTCGGTAGAAGGGGCTTCCATCTGCTGAGTTAGACCTTTCAGGCACTGGGTTAGCAGTGACAGGTTTGCTTTCGGCTCGGTGGTGTCACTGGCGATGACTATGACTATCGAAAGCTCAGGCGCTTGGGAAGTTTCCATTGACCCAGGTCTCCTGTAACCAAGTTCCACTGATTATTGTTTATAAAGATTATCGCACTCTTGTAATTGCATACCAAAGCCGAACCGGGTACATTCCCCGGTCCCAGGCGAAACTGGTCGGGGGGATAGGGGATCAAACCCGGTGTTCCTATTTGGGATAAGCGAGGCCAACGGAGAAAGTGCATATGTCGTCCAGTCCAGGCATAGAGGTTGAAGCCGCGCCGGTCAAGGTTTCGGTAATTGTCCCCGTTTACAACGGGAACAAGACATTGCGGCGCTGTCTGGCAGCGATAACCGCTTCCGACTACCAGAATTATGAGTGCATTGTGGTGGATGATTGCTCCACCGATAACACCCAGGAGATTGCGGCGGAGTTTTCGGCCCGTGTTCTGGCGTTGGAGGGAGGCCCCTACGGTCCCGGCTATGCCCGGAATCGCGGCGCTGAAGTAGCCACTGGTGATGTGGTGTTCTTTGTTGACGCTGATGTGGTGATAGCAATTACCACCATGACCAAGGTGGCGGAATCCTTCGCTGAACACCCGGAAATCTCGGCAATGTTTGGTTCCTACGACGATGATCCTCAAGCCGGTGCGTTTTCGTCCCAGTATAAGAATCTGTTGCATCACTTTGTCCATCAGCAAGGACACGACCGCGCGGTGACCTTCTGGAGCGGGTGTGGCGCAGTGCGGACGGATGTGTTCCTGGAATTTGGCGGATTCGATTCAGACCGCTATCCCAGGCCCAGCATTGAAGACATTGAGTTGGGATACCGGTTGACCGCCGCCGGGCATCAGATTATGGCCAACAAGGAAGTTCAGGTAAAGCACCTGAAGAACTGGACCATCCGGGGCATGATCAAGGCGGATATATTTGACCGGGCCATTCCCTGGACTCAGTTGATTCTCCGGGAGCGGGATTTGCCCAATGACCTGAACCTGGGCATTTCTCAGCGGGCCAGCGCCCTGCTTCTCTGTGTGCTGGTGGTGCACCTGTTGGTCACCGCTTATTTCCACAACGTGCTGCTGATCCTGCCCATCGCCGCCATATTTTTTGTGGCCGTTGGGTACTGGAACTGGTCTGAAGACGTGGCCCCACTGAGCCGCATCAGCCCCAGAGCTGAAAAATTCTTGTACCTTATGACCTTTGGGGTCGGCGCGGCGGCGTGGTTTTCCGATCGCCCTCTTTTGCTGATTCCCATCGGCGTTCTAATGATTGGCATGGTTGCGGGAAGACGCTTCGGGCGACTCAACCGTTTGGTGCGCAGCCTATTGTTTTTCTCGCTAATGCTGGGGATTATCAGCGCCCTGGTCATTTTGGTGATGAATTTTTCCATATGGTTCATGACTCCGCTGCTGGGCATAGTTGCGACCATAATCATGCTGAACCTCAAGTTCTACTTCTTCTTCCTGCGCAAGCGCGGCATCATGTTTACCCTGGCAGTCATACCCTTCCATTTTCTGTACTTCTTCTACAGCGTTGTAACTTTTGCGCTGGTAACCGGCGTGCATGCTTGGCAGACCAACCTGCGCCGGTAGCGGATGAACGCTCCCCAGAATCAATAAGTTGAGGCAGTAAATTGCGTTTTGGTCTAATTGGCGCGGGAAACATGGGACAACTTCGTTCCAAGGCACTGCATAATTCGCCGGTCTGTGACCTGGTCGCGGTGGCGGACCTGGATTTGGACCGGGCGCGGGCTGCTGCCGGTGCTGCTGAAACCTGGGTAACCGACGACTACCGGAAGTTGTTGCAGTCGGAGCAGGTTGAAGCCGTGGTGGTCTCTACTCCTCCTCCCTACCATGAGGAGGTTGTGGTTGCGGCCCTGAAATCGGGCAAGCACGTACTGTGTGAGAAGCCTCTGGCCAACACCATTGAAGCTTCACATCGGATGGTGACCGCTGCTCGAAAGACCGGCCAGACCCTGGCCAGCGGGTTCAACTTCCGCTACGTCCCATCGGTCCAATTCTTGAAGCAAACCCTGGACAGCGGACTCATCGGCGAGTTAGACCATGTTCGGGGCTATGCCGGGCATTTGGGCCTAACTGAGTTCAAAGCGGACTGGGAGCACGACAAAAAGGTTGTGGGCGGGGGTGTGCTCATGGATATCGGCATCCACATGATCGATCTCACCCGATACATCCTGGGTGATGTGGTGGAAGTGTTCGGCCATACCAGCGGCAATGTCTGGAAGCTGGACGGTTCCGAGGACAACGGTTTCGCCATTTTGCAGAACCCGGAAGGCAAAGTTGCCAGCTTGCACGCCAGCTGGACCGAATGGAAGGGATACCGCTTCCAGATTGAGGTGTACGGAGACCGAGGCATGATACAGGCCAGATACGGCCCAATGATGAACACCTGGATCTATATGGACCAACTCGGCGGGCAGCGTCATCGCAAGTCCAACTTCTATCCCATGACCGCGATTAAGGAAAAACTGCGCGGTTGGCAGTGGAGCATCGAAAAAAGCCTGCGCGATGAACTGGGTGACTTTGTGAGACTGGCCCAGGGAGAGAGTTCCAATATCGCCGATGGATTCGCCGGGTTTCGCGCCGTGGAAATTGCCGATGCGATCTACCGCAGCTCGGCAGAGAAGCGGCCGGTTGCTCTGGTGGAGCCATTCTAGGCCCGACATCAACAGGCACGGTTGCCTTAGCGGACAGAAGGTTTCCTTGGTTAAATCTGCTGTTAATTCTGCCTGATTGGCCCATGGATAAATTAGCCATTGGAATTTAAAGGTATTGAAATTTGCTGCCCGGCTTGTCACGGCGAGTTGGATTGGCTGGACCAGTCCCGCGCCGAGCTGCGTTGCGGCGGTTGCCATCTGCAGTACCCGGTGGTCATCGGCATCCCCGACCTGCGTTTATTTCCCGACCCGTACATTGCCGCCGATGACGACCGGACCAAGGGTCTGCAAGTAGCTGAGCGGTTCGCCGACCTGGACTTCGAAGGCCTCATCGATTTCTACTACAGCATGACTTCGGTGGTCCCGGCCCAACACGCCCAGCGCTATAAGCGGGGTCTGATGGCCGGGGTTGCCCGCGCTGAGAACTCGTTAACCGCCTGGGAACGAACTTTGCCCAGCTATCGGGCCGGCAGCGATCAGTCTAGTAATGGCGAAGGCACACTCTTAGAAATCGGCTGTGGCACCGGGCCGCTGCTGGTGGCGGCCAGCTCTAAATACGGCCGGGTGGTTGGTGTCGACATCGCCTTCCGGTGGCTGGCGGTGGGCCAGAAAAGGCTGGCGGAAGCGGGTCTGGACCTGCCGCTAATCTGTGCCTGCGCCGAGGCCCTGCCCTTCCCGGATGCGTCCTTCGATCGCGTAGTGGCTGACTCAGTAATCGAACACACCCAATCCCAGATGGACTCCATGACGGAAGCCCGCCGGGTAATGCTTAATTCGGGCAAGCTGTTTTTGTCCACGCCCAACCGGCTCAGCATCGGGCCCGACCCTCATACTGGAGTTCCGGCCGGAGGAATCCTTCCGGAGAAACTAACGGCAGCCTATGTCCGACGCTTGGGTGGTATTCCGCCGAAGCGTCGTCTGCTGTCCAAAATGACGCTGGGCAGACTGCTGGGAAACTGCGGCTTTGCTCCCGCCAGCATATTTTTGCCGGATGTTGCGCCGGAGCAGCGGGCGCTGTTCCCGGCAACAACCCGGCGGATGATTGACCTTTACCACTTACTAAAACGGGCGCCGATTATTCGCCATGTCTTGTTCCTGATCGGCCCGCTTTTGTACGCCGTAGCGGAGCCGTCACCCCCGTATGATACGCACCGCAATTGACCGTTAGCCACTAACGACAGGCGACTATAACGTGAAACCCTTCCGAAATATTCTGCGACTTTCAGTGGGCGACGCAATAGCCAGGGCGTTTAGTTTTCTGGCTTTCATCTATTTGGCCCGGGTGATGGGCGTAGACAGCTACGGGACGATCGAGTTTGCGCTTTCGGTAATAATTTATCTGCAAGTTTTTACCGAGGGGGGTCTGGACTTGTGGGCCACCAGGGAAGTGGCTCAAGGGAAAAGCATCAAAACCCTGGTTGGACAGATTGTCCCGCTGCGGGTTGGCCTGGGAATACTAGGGTTTGGCGGATTGCTGCTGCTGCTGCCACTGTTCCCGGATTATCCCCATTTGCAGGCGCTGCTGATTCTGTTCGGCCTGAGGGCGTTCAGCCAGGCAATCGACCTGAGATGGATTTTCATGGGCCAGGCGAACATGCGCCTGGTGGCTGTCGGGTTGATCATCGCTCAGGTGATATTCGCCGCCATGGTGTTCGGCTTGGTTCGGGACCCGGGCGATGTTCTTTGGGTGCCGATAGCGCAATTTCTGGGCAACCTGGCCGTGAGCGGGTATTTCTATTACGGGTTTGTGCGCTCGGAGAAGACGCTGCTGATCCGGCCGTCCCTGCGCGGGATCAAGCGGGCGATCGGGCCGTCCTTGGCCCTGGGCAGTTCCCGAGGACTGGCCCTGCTCAGTTTCAACTTTGATACTTTGCTGCTGGGGTTCCTGCTGAACTCCGCGGCGGTGGGCCTGTACGGCGCGGCCTATCGGCCCCTCACCGCAATCCTAACCGTGTCGGCAACTTACGGACTGGGACTTTTCCCGGCCTTGTCTCGCGCCTACTACCACGACCGGGCTGAATTTCAGGAGCTGGCCCTCAAGTCTCTGAGTATCACCGCGATTTGCGCGGTACCGGTCGGTGTGGGTGGCAGTTTCCTGGCCGGGACAATCATTGAATTGCTGTTTGGGGCCCAGTACTCCGGCGCCGGGCCGGTCATGCAGATCCTTGCCTGGTCGGCCATGCTGGTGGTGCTGCGGGGTACATTTCGGCAAGCCCTGGCGGCCAGCGGAAACCAGAAACTGGACTTGCTCTGTACTGCTGGAGCATCGGCGATAAACATCGGCTTGAACTTACTCTTTATTCCCGCCTTCGGCATCATGGGAGCCGCCGCCGCCACGCTAATCTCGGAGAGCATCTGGCTGACCAGTGCGATCGTTGTTTCAGCTTGCGTCGGAGTCGTACCGCTGCGTGCTGGGTTGATGCAGCTACTGCGGCCTCTTTTGGCCGGTGGTGGGATGTCCATCTGCTTCATTATCACGGCTGGTCTCCCCTGGCCGGTCCAACTCGTCATCGCGGGAGGGGTATTTCTGGCGGTTCTGCTCCTTTCGGGCGACAAAGAGGTGCGTTCCTGGGTGCCCAAGCCCTCTGCCTTGCCCTGAGTCGCTCCCGGCAAGCCCGACTGCTGGGCCAGGCGCCGGCCAGAATGCTAAAAAGCCCTGGGAGGCTTCGCATCGAGCAAACCGGTAGGCTGGGCGGCCTTCGTCGGTACTTTGCCGGCGGCCCGCGCTTACATTATAAAGACGGGTAAAGATGGGCGTTCGCCTTAATCGCCGCCAAGACGAATCGGAAACGTTTTGATAATTATTGGCAGTTGTTGTCCGAGGCTGGAACTAGGAGGCTACCAGAGTTGATTCGACGGATGATGGATTACCTGATTTCCTCATTTGCGCTGGGGCCAGGATTCAGCGATAAAGTACGCATTTTTTGGATGCAGACCAAGAACCTGCGGGTTCGATTCAAGTTGGATGCGCACCGGCCCAACAGCACTTATGCGTTAAATACAATCTACGGCACACTGCACTTTCGGGACAACTTCGGAGATATCACCAACCTCTTGAACATCTTTTTTCGCCGGACCTACCGCCTGGGCAAGTTGCCCCAAGAGGGAGCGATCCTGGACGTGGGAGCCAATGTTGGTCTGGCGGCTGCCTGGTTCGCGCACCACAATCCGGACAAGTCGATTTACTGTTTCGAGCCGCTGACGGCCAATGCCCGCATGGTCGGATTGAACTGCCCCTCGGCCAGCGTCCAGCCGGTTGCCCTGGGAGCCGGGTCCCAGACCGTGAAGCTGCAGGTAGACCCGGACCAGGTGATGGCTTCCAGCATACCGTGCAATTGGCCGACGTCTGAGGTTGAGTTCCGGGTTATGGCGCTGGACTCGTTTATCGCAGAGCAGAACGTGGGCCAGGTGGCGCTCTTGAAAATTGATGTTGAAGGCATGGAGCTGGAAGTCTTGCGGGGGGCGCGTCAGACCCTGCGCCAGACCTGTCAAGTGGTTATGGAAACTCACGGGCAATCGCTGCACGATGAGGCCAAGCAGATTCTGGCCGATGCCGGTTTAGGTTTGGATTCTGAAGAGTTCGACGGCAAAACCGGGATGCTGTTTGCTTCGCGGAACGAAATGGTTGGATCATTGTGATACGCTAGTCGGTGCCAGGAAAAGCAAACCGCAGGAGAACCACTAACGTGCCAAGCAAGTCGCTGGATTTCCCCGGCTCCAACGGCCAGTCCGTGTTGATTACCGGCGGGTCTGGGTTCATTGGCTCCCATCTGGCGGATAACCTGCTGGATGCCGGCTATCAGGTAACCACCATCGACGATCTGAGCACCGGACGGCAGGCAAACCTCAACCACCTGGTTGACCGGCCCGGATTTCAGTTCGTGGTTGACAGTATAACCAACGACTTGGTAATGGACCGTCTGGTCAGTGAGTGCGATATCATCTTTCATATGGCCGCGGCAGTCGGCGTGCAACTCATTGTCAGTGATCCGGTCCGGGTGATCGAGACCAACGTTCTGGGCACTCATGCAGTCTTGAAGGCGGCTAACCGCTACCGACGGAAGGTTATGATCGCCTCTACTTCCGAGATATACGGCAAGAATACCCAGGTGCCCTTCAGCGAAGAAGATGACCGGCTGCTGGGGCCGACTACCAAATCCCGATGGTGCTACTCTTCCTCCAAGGCGGTGGACGAGTTTTTGGGTCTGGCTTACCACCACCAAATGGGACTGCCGATAGTAATTTTTCGCCTGTTCAATACCGTGGGGCCCAGGCAGTCCGGCCAGTACGGGATGGTGGTGCCCCGCTTTGTTCAGCAGGCGCTGCGCGGAGATCCCCTGACCGTGTACGGCGACGGCGGCCAGACCCGATGCTTCTGCGATGTTCGTGATACCGTCCGCGCGATAATTGGCCTGGCCGAGTGCCCCGACGCTGTGGGACAGGTATTTAATATTGGCGACACCAATGAAATTTCCATCAACCAACTGGCGCACCAGGTAATTCGCACCGTACCGGCTATTGACGGCAAGACCGCCAGACCCGACGATTCGATCGTTTTCGTCACCTACGAAGAGGCCTATCACACTGACTTTGAAGACATGCGTCGCCGGGTGCCGGACACGCATAAGATTAAGCGGTACATAGACTGGGAGCCCAGGCTGAATCTGGAACAAACCCTGCGAGACATCGCCGCTGAATTCATCGCCTCCAATACGGTCCTGGACTAGCTAGCTCTGGTCTCCAGGTAAGGCTGTTTCGAATTCCTCTAATCCGCCCCGAAGCCCGTCGCCGTTGACCTTGCTCATCCGTTTGTGGTGG
>JACZRM010000138.1 GCA_022576105.1 Chloroflexota bacterium
AACTGCTCATCCAAGGCTATGGGAAATGAGCAATCTAAAATCCCCCGTCCCCCTACGCAATGGGAGTATCGACTCTCCCCTTTTGTAAAGGGGGACGGAGGGGGATTTCCTCGCTCCTCAGGGCAACTTGCATATCATCCTGTTAAGTGTTCTTAGTCAATCAAGCTGTTAATGGACCGCTGTTCCCCAAGCCGGGCAACTCAGGAGCCGCATCCTGGTCGAGGAGACTGGTCTCATCTGGTGCTCCCGCCTCGATAATCCATCTTGATTACCGGGTCTCTGAAAGAGTACCATGTACACAAAATTGGGATACGAGTTTGGTGCATGGTTAAAGTATCCATTACGCTACCCAATAACGCGCAGATCATCTTCGAAGCGGAAGAGCCGGAGGATCTCCACGAAATAGTCGGGATGGTGCTGCGGGACCTGCCCCGAGACCTGATGCAAGTTTCTGGGCAAACCAATGGTCAAGGTGAGCGTCATCCTGAGCCGTCGAATGGTGACAGCAAGGCCACGGTGTCGACCGAGACCAGCCCGGCCAGTGCCATCTCCCCCGGCCACGTTGAAACGGAAACTGTTGCTCCTGAGACTGTTGCTCCTGAGACTGTTGACACGAAGACTGTCACGGCCGGCGCCAATTCAGTGGAGAACGGCCAGACCGTGACCGAAACACCAACGCTGGCGACTGCCGCGGAAACCAGGTTCATTGAATTCTGCATAACTGCTAACCCGCTGGGAGATATGCGTCGCGTGGTGGTCGCCGCCGAGGCGGGCCGCCAATTCCTGAACCTCGCCAGCGTTGACGCCGAAGAACTGGGCCGTCTCTTCCGCCTGGCCGAGTGGCCGGGGCCCCACAGCATCGTACAGACTCTGCGCAACGCCGCCCGCAGCAAGTTTCGCTGGTTGGAGCGGGTCCCCGGACGTTCCGGTCACTACACCCTAACCGAGGTGGGCCGGAGCATCGCCCTGGGCGGTTAATTTCCCCTTTTGCAGCCTATCCGAGCCACCTGGCTGGTTGCGTCTACCCTCTCCACGTACTATCCTTAGCATACTTTTTCGTCTGAGCCCCAATGCGGATCGGGTCGGCCTGGATTCTGGCTGCTCTCAGCCTCAGTTGGCGCTCTCAAAATGTTAGGGAGGCAAAAGCCATGAAGATGTACATCAGTGGTAATTGGGTAGACCGCCCCGACGAAATAGCGGTTCGCAATCCTTTTGACCAATCGATTATCGACACCGTTCCCCGCGGTACTGTCGCCGACGTGGAGCAGGCGATTGCCAGCGCCGTTCGGGGGGCCGAAGTCATGGCCAAGATGCCGGCCTATGAGCGGTATATGGTCCTGCGCCGCACCGCAGACCTGATGGCGGAGCGGGCCGAAGACCTGGGTCAGACCATCACCAGGGAAGAGGGCAAGGTGATTGCCGAAGGGCGCGGGGAAGTCCAGCGGGCGATTCAGACCATCACTCTCTCATCAGAAGAGGCGAAGCGACTGCATGGGGAGACCGTTCCTTTGGACAGCGCGCCCGGCATGACCAGCCAGTTTGGGTTTACCATTCGCGTGCCGGTGGGCGTGGTCGTGGCCATCAGCCCATTCAACTTCCCGCTGAATCTGGTCTGCCACAAGGTAGGCCCGGCCTTGGCCGCCGGCAATGCGGTGGTGTTGAAGCCTGCCGGCGACACGCCGCTGTCGGCGCTGAAGCTCACCGAGATACTGCTGGAGGCCGGATTGCCGGAGGAAGCCATCCAGTGCATCACCGGATCCGGCGCAGAGATCGGCGACGCTATAACCGGCGACCCTCGTGTGCGGAAGATTACCTTCACCGGCAGCATGGAAGTCGGTGACCAGATTTGCCGCAACGCTGGAATCAAAAAGGTGACCATGGAACTTGGTTCCAACAGCCCGTTAATTGTCATGTCCGACGCCGACATTGAAAAGGTGGCGCTGGCCACCGTCGCCAGCGGATTTGCCAACGCCGGTCAGGTGTGTATCTCCACTCAGCGAGTGTTAGCCGACCGGGACATTTACGCCGACTTCCTGGATGCCCTGGTGCCCGCCACCGAGGCTTTTGTCGCGGGCAATCCGCTGGATGAAGCCACCAAGATGGGGCCGATGATTCGGGAGCAGGATGCGGCCAGGGTTCACGAGTGGATCGCGGAGGCGGTGGATCAAGGGGCCCGAGTTGTAGCCGGGGGCGACCGGGAGGGAACCCTACATGCGCCGACGGTTGTTGCCGATGTTAAGCCGGATATGCGGGTTTCCCGAGAGGAATTGTTCGGCCCGGCGGTGGCGGTCAGCTCTTTTAGCAACATCGACGAGGCCATCGCGATGGCCAACGATACTCGATTCGGACTGTCCGCCGGCATTTTCACCCAGAACGTGGACTGGGCCATGCGCTTTGCCAAGGAGGTCCATTCGGGCAACTTGCACATCAACTCGTCGCCCCAGTGGCGGGCCGATATCATGCCCTACGGCGGCCTGAAAGACAGCGGCATGGGCAAGGAAGGCCCGGCCTACGCCATTCAGGAGATGACCGAGTTGAAGATGGTGGTGTTCCACCTGTAAAAGGCTGTCTAATAAGTCCCTCCCCTTAACAAGGGGAGGCTAGGAGGGGTCCCTCTTTAGCTCCCCCTTGGTAAGGGGGAGGATACGGCTTTTTAAACACACTCTAAGACTTGGTCTCGCCATGTCCGGTAATGGATTTCCAACGGGGAACCTATTTGCGACCAGAGGTTCCCCGTTTTGCTACTGACGGACCGCACTGATATCGGTAGTATATAATCTGATGCGTCTTGGTTGACGCCGTGAGGCTTCCTTTTACGTCAATCCTGGATCATAAGCCAACGCATCGGGCGCAACGTTGCTACAGTAAACGGAAAAACCAGAAACGGATAAACCAGGAATCAGGTAATACAGGAATCAGGTAAAAATGGAAGTAATTACTGAACCACCCCAGCGGATGCTGGTGGTCACTCCCCATCCCGACGACGCTGAGGGCGGCTGCGGCGCAACCATGGGGAAATGGATCAAGGAAGCCGGCACCGAGGTGGTGGTGTTGCTGTGCACCAACGGCGATAAGGGCACCGGCGACCGGGAAATGTCTCCTGCGGAGCTGGCGATGATTCGGGAGCAGGAGCAGCGAGACGCCTCCAACGTGCTGGGAGTAAAGGAGGTGGTGTTCCTGGCCCACCCTGATGGGACCCTGGAGAACACCATGAGCTTTCGCGAGCAAGTGGTGCGCGAAATCCGCCGGCACCGGCCGGACATTGTTTTCTGTGTCGACCCCTACCGCAGCGTCAGCCACACCCACCGGGACCACCGGATGAGCGGCCAAGTTGCTCTGGACGCGGCCTATTCCTATGCCTGGAGTTATCTCCATTTCCCGGAACAGATTGACGATGAAGGGCTGGAACCTCACCGGGTACGGGAAGCCTTCCTCTGGGGCTCAGAAAGCCCGGATGTGTTTGTAGACGTGGACGGATACCTGGAGCTCAAGGCCAGGTCTCTGAGCGCCCACGTCAGCCAGATGGGGCGTCGCACTCCCGAACAGCGCATGGAGCGCATCAGAGACCACACGGCCAAGGTGGGCGAAGAGGTGGGACTGGCCCACGCTGAAAGCTTCCGCCGCATCATTTTTGACCTGGGCTCGATGGCCTGGCTCTATCTGAACTCCTGAGGCCAGGCCAACCCATTCCTCTCCATCGATGTTTACCGGGCGCTAATTTTTTTATTGCAACCAGGACCTAGCCGCCGTTGGCGCAACCAGACATGGCAGCGTCAGGTCATACCACGCTCGCGGTCCTGAACAGCTCCAGCGCCGCGCAACCTTTCCTGCATTGATTCAGCTGGGACTTGGCCGGTAATCGCCAGTTAAGGCAGTTGGTTGGCAGTCTGCTTGAAGGGGACTGAGAAGCGGAATAGCACCGAGTGCCGGTCGGGTCTTTCTACTTCGAGACTTATGCCCTGCTCCTCTAGCAGGTTGCGACTGATTACAGTCTTGAGATTGGTTTCAACCGCAGATGCGATTGGAGATTCAGTCGTTGAATCTGGAGCGTCAACTGTGCTGAAGCCCAGGGAAATCACCACCGAATCTTGAGCGGATTCCGCCAATATATGCAAATGGTCTGGGCCTGCGCTGGTAGGCCCGGTGCCAAAGGAAATACAGCAGTCGATCAGATGATCAATTGCCCGCTGGAAAATCGACGGGTCTATGCTGATTGTAGGCAGGTTTGGATCGCACTGAAAATGCACTGAATCAACCTCGGCCTGGCTCGAACGCTCAAGCTCAAACTGGCGGAACAGGTCTTGAACGCGGGTTTGGGATTCGGTGGGGCCGGATTCCCGGCGCGGAGGAATCACCAAGTCTCTGATGGCGTGGTCCAGACGATTGGCGGCCTGATGGATGGTCTGAAGAAACTCCTGCCTTACCTCTTTGGGCCAGTCCTCATCGGGTTGGAGCAATGTTTCGGTGTATCCCTTGATGGAAGTCAAAGGGGAGTACAAGGCATGGGCCAGGTCGTTCATCGGGTCCCGCTCAATCTGGCCATCCTGGTTTTCTCGGCTGGCAAGACCGGCTGCATCGCCGTCCCGTTGATTCAATCGGTAAGCCTTTCGCATGGTCAGGTGGCGCAGCACCATGTTGTGTACCGCTGATTCCAGATGCCTGCCTACCCGGTGCATCAGGTCCTGTTCGGCGGTCGCGAAACTATACCCGCTTCTGGCCAGTTCAAACGACCCGATGATCTGGTCTTGATAAGCTAGCGGAACCGTTAGCCTGGACCGAAAAATTTCGCTGGAATCAGAAGAGCCGTGGGTGGTTGCGCGGGTGCCCGGCGTGCAGACGATGGTGTCGATGTCATATCCGTTGAACGTGATCCACGAAAGCAGCCCCTGGTCTAGGTCGATCTCTTGGCAAAGGTACCCCACCAGATTAGTAAAGAGTGTTTCCAAGTCTGAAGACGTACTGAGGATCTTGTTTACCTCGCTCAGTACCCGGGCTCGCAAAGTGTTGGCTTTTATCTGTTCGGCCAACTGGGAATTTTCTATTGTCGGCGCAATCTGGGAGGCCAGCCGCTCTAGAATCACTATATCTCTCTGGGAATAGGCATGGGGTTTCTTACTACGCAAACCCAGGGTTCCGACAACGTGACCTTTGTAAATAAGGGGAACCGTGATGGCGGAACGCAATCCGGATGCGCGATAGACTTCGTCGATGGGAAAGCCAAAATTGGTGGGGAGTTCTCGCAACAAGGGTTGTCTCGTTGCTAGCACGTATTCCGCTTGCGACCCAGCCAGCGGTCGAACCAGTCGCGGGTGCGAACGGCTACTTCGCTGGTCGGATCTTGCGGTCTGGTTGGCGGTGGTTCAGATTGTCGATGT
>JACZRM010000139.1 GCA_022576105.1 Chloroflexota bacterium
GTATTGGGCTGCTCCAGATTGTTTGACCGGGGCCTGGGTGGGCTCTTCTATTTGAGAGGGCCTGGCTGCCACGCCGGTCTGTTCCAATGCCACGGCAAGGTGATGGACCTCCTGCCGGCTGGATTCCAGTTCGGTCCTCAGCTTGCTTAACTGGGATTCCTGCATCTCCTGGTTTTTCAGAAGCAGGACCACTGCTTCTTTTAGCTGTTCTAACTGGCCTGAGGCTGACCGGTCAGGTTCCTTGGCTGATGCCCCGGTGGGTTCCCCGGTAGTTGTTTGGGCCGGTTGGTCTGCTGACTCAGCTGGGGTTGCAACTTGAGGTTCGGCCATCGCTTCAACTGGCGCTTCGACCAATTTAGCCGGTGGGGTCTTTTCTTTCGGTGGTTCGGCGGAGGCTCGAGTTGGGCGTTTGGGGTCGGCTGTGGTGTCCCCATTGATCCAAACGCGGCCCCTAAAGGCAGGTTCTTGGCATGCCACCATTGATCCGCATTCGATCAGGAATGCGATCTCTTCCTTGGACACATCCAAGGTCAAGGCTGCCTCTGCTATTGTAACGCGCCTCTTTGGTGCCATGTTTGATCAGGTAGGTTGGCCTTGGCGAGGAAGAATCACACCCATAGCCAGGACTCAAATCGGCCTGACCCACTCCACCACACATCCCCCGCATTTTATCCGCCTCCTCAAGAGTATCCATGTCGCGAGTCTGACCGCCAGCTTGACCGGCGTCCGACGCTGGACCTGCCGGTACCGGCCAGGGCCTGTGTTGTACACGCCCAAACGTGCGATGCCCCGCAACATGGCGATTGTAACAGCGCCGGGCGCCCAAAAGGAGTGGCCGAGGTGTGAGCCCGGTTTGGGATATCGGTTGCCCGATACCTGCGTATCAGCTTGACGGCGGGAGTCAGCACCCAAACTGTCCAAAGTCTGGCTGGGATTTGCTTAGCCGCCAGTTAAGCGATTGGTTATGCTGTCGGTACAACTTCAGAGCCGGTTGGCCGGCTGGAGGGAACGGAATGCAGGTAACTATTCAAGAGGCCGCCCAAACACTGGGTGTGGCCGAATCAACGGTTAGGCGTCGCCTACGCAACGGGGAGCTGGCAGGTGAGCAGATGACTACTCCCCAGGGATATACCTGGTTGGTGGAGTTGCCGGATGACCGATCCATTGATCTGGAAAGCGAAGCGCGACCAACTGGTGAGCCGGGGTTGCTCCGGGAATTGGTGGACTCGATGCGATCGCACCTCGACGGTCTGGAAGGCCAGTTGGGGACCAAGGACCGGCAGATAGAGCAGCTCCATGTGTTGCTCCAGCAGGCCCAGGCCGCCCTGCCGGCTCCCGTTTCCCCCAGATCATGGTGGCGGCGGCGCAGCAAGACGGCCACGGCTTGAGGCGGGTCTAAAATCAAATCTACTAAATCTACTTAGGAATCTCAGGCCGATACAATCGACTCACTTAGTTGAGCAAGGAGGCGGGCGACGTGGAAGGATGTACCATCAAGTTCAAGGCAGACACGATTAACTCTGGCGGGGGCCTCAAATTTAACTGCAAAGTTGACTACCCCAGTACCCTGGACCCCTTCATGCCCCCGGAGCTAAAAAAGCAGACCGACTGGAAAGGCTCGGTGATTATGCCCTTTAGCGGCGGACAGGGGAGCTTTTCCGCCACCAGTCTGGAGCAGGCTGAGTCTCTGGAAGATGAGTTGAAGACAAAAATCCAGGTAGCATACGAGGGTATGTTGGAATGGCAGAAGCGTGTTGGTCAATGGGCCGGTACCCGGGAATACGATCTGGTTGCGCCAGAAAGTAGCGAGAAATGGTCTCCCCGTCAGGCTTAGAGTGATTATTGGGCAAGTCGATTCGTACTAATTCAATCTGCTTGACAGTCCCCAGTCCCTTTGCTAGGATGCCAGCCATCGCCGTGAAATTTAGTATAAGATTTAGTCTGATGGCGTGGTCTAGAGCCAAGCGCCAGCCAGGTTTTTCTCCCTTGCTTGGGAGTTATGGGCAGCGAATACATCCGTCTTAGTGCAACTGAAAACCGACCCGGGCCAAGTCTTCCTGCTATGTTCGCCAGGTATAAGGACATGGTAGAGCGGGAGTTGTCCCAGGCCGTTCCCCCAGCATCCGAAAACGGCCTCAACACCCTGATGCAATACCACCTGGGCTGGGTGGACCGGTCTGGAAAACCAGCCCCAACTTCGCTTTCGCAGGGCAAAGCCCTTCGCCCCACCCTATGCATGTTTGCCTGTGAGGCCTTGGACGGCGATATTCAGCAGGCCATGCCCGCGGCCGCAGCTTTGGAGTTGATCCACAATTTCTCCCTGATGCATGATGATATTCAAGACCAGGACCTGGAGCGGCGTCATCAGGCCACGGTCTGGGCGCTTTGGGGCGCTCCGCGAGCCCTGGTGGCTGGGGATGCCATGCAATCGTTGGGAGACCTGGAAATGCTGAGAAGCAGTCTACTGAATGTGGCCCCAAAGGTGACGCTCCAGGTATCTCAGATATTGACCGAGAGCTACTTGGAGATGATTGAGGGCCAGTGCCTGGACCTGGGCTTTGAATCCAGAGTCGACATCACCACCGATGATTATCTTCGGATGATTGCCTGCAAGACCGGGGCCTTGATCCGCAGTTCCCTGCATATTGGTGCGCTGCTGGCGACTGACGATAGGGACACCGCCGATGCCTTTGCCAGGTTTGGCAATTTTTTGGGACGCGCCTTCCAGATTCGGGATGATTATCTGGGAATCTGGGGCAACGAAGCCACCACCGGAAAATCCAGTGACAGTGACATTCGCCGCCGGAAGAAGTCCTTTCCGGTGGTCTATGCCTTCGAGGAAGCCAGCGGAGGGTCCCGGGATGACCTGCTCCGCATCTACCGGCAGGACGATCTGGACGATTCTGACCTGCGACGGGTGATGGCGATTCTGGAGGAAGTGGGAGCGTCGGAACACTGCCAGGCTCTGACCCAGCAGAGCGCTGAGCTAGCGGTGGCAGCGCTGGCGGGCGTTGAGTTGTCGGGCTGGGCCAGGTCGGAGGTCGGGGAGTTGGTGGATTTCTTGGCCCGACGCGAGTATTGACTGAGATTGGTCCTCGGTAAGGTCAGTGGCAGATTAGCTCTGGAATCGACACCTGCTGCTGAATCCCGGGAAGCGTGTTAGATTAGGTCTCGTCATTCCAGCGCTAGCCGGAACCCATTAGAGCGTCTGAGCAGTGAGTGTATCTAGACACCGTAGCATGCCGGTGTGGCCAAGCCCGGTTCTTGGACGCCAAACTGATACACGATCGATTTCCGGGATGGATTGACTAAACTTGTTTAACTGAGGTTGCCTATATGAAACCGGCCAAGAGGCCCCTGGAAATGGCGCTCCGCCTGGCATGGTACATCTTGAAGAACCGAATGCAAGGCCGCCGGCGGTTTCCGCTGGTGACCATGCTGGAACCGCTGGAGATGTGCAACCTGGCCTGCGTCGGCTGTGGTCGAATCCGCGAATACCAGGCGGTGTTGGATAAAATGATGCCGGTGGACGTGGCATTGCGGGCGGTCCAAGAGTCGGGCGCGCCCATCGTTTCCATCGCCGGCGGTGAACCCACCATACACCCGCAGATTGACCAGATCATCAACCAATTGGTGGAACAGAAATACTTCGTCTACTGTTGTACCAACGCATTGTTGCTGGACCGGATGGTCCAAAAAATTCCGCCATCCAAGCACTTCTGCTGGGTCATACATCTGGACGGGACTGATGAACGCCATGACGCCGCCGTCTCTCGTAAAGGCGTCTACAAAATTGCCATGCGTAATGCCAAAACTGCAATCGAGGCAGGCTATCGCGTAACAGGCAATACAACGCTATTCAAGGGGAGCGATCGCGAAGATCTGCACTCGCTATGGAAGCAGTGCGCCGAGATGGGATTTGAGGGAAACATGATCTCTCCGGCATTCGATTATGAGTCTGTGCCAAACCAGGAACTGTTCCTGAACAAAATGGACGCTATCAAGGTTTTCAAGGACATCCTCACACCGGATCCGGAGCTTGGCATCAAGTTCTACAACAATCCGCTATTCCTGCAATTCCTGAAGGGCGAGCGCGAGTACGACACCTGCACCGCATACTCAAACCCCACGTACACTGTCATGGGCTGGCGGAGTCCTTGCTACCCATTGGCGGACAGTCACACCCAGAACCTTGATGAAATAATGACGGCTGGCCTCTGGGAAAAGTATGGAAACGGCGACAAGGATCCCCGATGTGCCAACTGCATGCTGCACTGCGGCTTTGAATCGGCGACGATTTTTGGTGCACTAAGTAGCCCGAAAGACGCTTTGACGCTGGTGACCTCAGGGGCCATCACCAAGAGCGGGATAACAGCCGCCTGAATTCATTATCTGGACAGAAACTTCTTGGCCCGATTGGATCCGCAATTGGATTCATCGGCTTGAGAATGGATTCGGTGAATTGTTAGCGATTGTGGCGGCCGTAAAAGAAGAGATCAATCAGGTGCTGAAGTCCGGTAAGTTCAGTTCGTTTGACGGACCGGATGGCGCCCTCAGCTACGAGGGTCAACTGGTTTCTGGAGCGTCCGCCATCATTATCGCCTCCGGCATGGGCAAGGAAAGATCAGAGGTCGCAACGCAGTGGCTGGTGCGCCAGCACAATCCCACCCTGATCGTCTCGGTCGGATTCGGCGGGGGAACGAAGTCTGCAATCGATACGTCAACGATCGTCATCTCCACATCTGTTTCGCTTCTCAAAGGCTCCCCTCTTGAGTGGTCCGTGCCCGCGGATTTGGAATCGATAGAGGCCGATGCGCGCTGGGCCAGCGTGGCTCGCATGGCGGTTGAACTGAACGGCATCGACTTCGCACATGGCCCAATCATCACAGTTCCAATCGTTGCCAGATCTCCGGGCATGAAGGAGTGGCTGGGCAGGAAATTTGGTGTCTATTCCGTAGATCTGGAAAGCTACTGGGTTGCAAAAGTGGCCACTGACGCATCAATTCCATTTTTGGGAATTCGCGTCATCGTAGATTCGGTGGACATGACGCTACCCGAACTGGTGTCCCAGATGCCAGACAGTGCTGGCCAACGAACAGGTGGTCAATGGCCTCTGCGAGCGCTGTGAAACAGCGGTTACCCGGCGAGACCTGGAGCAGTGGTTCTTCCGCATCACCAAATATGCCGACGAGCTTATGGAGCATAATGGCATTGACTGGCCGGAGCGGATAAAGATAATGCAGAGGAACTGGGTGGGCAAGAGCCTGGGCACGGACATTTCCTTTGCCCTTGACTATCCGGGTGTAGAGGAAAAGGAGATTAAAGTATTTACCACCCGCGCCGATACTACCTTTGGC
>JACZRM010000140.1 GCA_022576105.1 Chloroflexota bacterium
ACCCCCCCTGGCGCTTCGGTGCCTGGGAGCGAGTACGCCATAAGGCGGTCATCGCATTTAAAGGGCAATCGTACCGCAATGGGCACATATGTCTATATTGATGGGTTTAACCTTTACCACGGAGCGGTCAAACGTACACAGTACAAATGGTTAAATATCTCCCAGGTATGCCAAAAACTTTTACCGGGTAAGACCATTGACCTAATACGGTATTTCACGGCGCGGATCATCACATTCGATCATGATCTTCAAGCACCCTCTCGTCAGGACGTGTACCTCCGTGCTCTTAGAACATTGTCAAACGTAGAAATTCACGATGAAGGTTGGTTCGCCTCACGTCCTGGCTTACTCCCCCAATATCCGTTAGCTTACAGACCGGAAGGCCAGAGCCCTCCACCTAGGCCACCCCAATTGGTCCAAGTCCTCAGGACAGAAGAGAAGAGGACTGACGTTGATATCGCCACCCATCTTTTGCTAGATTGCTTTAACAACCGGTTTGATGAAGCGGTGGTTATATCGAATGATGGAGACCTAGCATCACCTATTCAGACAGTCCGGGACGAATTCGGCATACGGATCGTCGTCATAAATCCTCACCACAAATCAAGGATAAGCCGTAGTCTTATCAAAGCCTCCAGTCATAGTCTTCGAAGCATCAATCGAAGCGTACTCGCCACCTCACAATTCCCCACTACGCTGACCGATATCAAAGGGCAATTCACCAAGCCACCATCCTGGTAGGTATTCCCAGCCTCGAAATATTTCAAGCGCCGCCCCCATACCCTCCCCTTCGGCCCTTTGCTACAATTGGGCTCTTCCGGCAATCTGCCCTGCCATTTGTTTAATCGCGGGTTTAATCGGCAGTCTTGCCCGTCTCTGGCCGGAGCCGGTTGGCGTGGTTAAGGTCGTCAAGTTAGGGCAAAAGGGAGCTAAATCGTGAGCTCATCGTCCTCATCCTCATCGTCCTCATCGTCTTCATCGTCCTACCGCAAGCGGGTATACACCAAGTACGGCGACAAGGGTGAAACCAGCCTGCTCTACGGCGGGCGGGTGTCCAAGAATGACCTGCACACGGAGGCCTACGGCATCATCGACGAGGCTGTTTCGGCTATGGGCCTGGCCCGGGCTACCAGCGACGACCCTAAGGTAAAAGACGTGCTGCGGGACTTGCAGCGGGAGTTGTTTACCATCGCCGCCGAGCTGGCCACCGACCCGGACAAATACGAACTGTTCCAACAGCACTTCAAGCCGGTTACGCCAGAAATGGTGACCAATCTGGAGACTATAATCGACTCCCTGGAAGAGGAGTTCCAAATGCCCCAGGTATTCGTGCTGCCTGGGGGTTCCCCAGCGTCATCGGCCATTGACATTGGCCGCACCATCATCCGCACTGCCGAGCGGCGGGTAGTGGCGGTATGGGAAGCCGGGCAGTTGACCAACGAATTGATCCTGGCCTACCTGAACCGGCTGGGCGACTTGCTCTTCGTGCTGGCCCGCTACCAGGACCGGGAGCTGCCCATTGAACGCGCCACCGGAGACATCAGCTAGGCGCGGTTTCAAACCACTAACTTTCATTGAATTCCACCTGTGAATTCCACCTGTGAATTCCACCTGTGAATTCCACCTGTGAATTCCACCTGTGAATTCCACCTGTGAATTCCACCTGTAAATTCCACCTGAATTTCACCCAATCAAAATCGCCAAAGGCCGCTTGACTTGAACAACTCCCTGAAAATAGTGGTAATCGACTATGGGTCGGGCAACCTGCGCAGCGTGGCCAAGGCGCTGGAGACCCACGGCGTTTCCCCATGCGTCACCAGCGAGCCATCCCAGCTAAACGATGCGGATGGGGTAATTTTGCCGGGGGTAGGCTCCGGCCCGGCGGCGATGGATGCCCTGCGGGCGCGGGGATTGGTGGAGCCTCTCAAGTCCTACCTGGCATCGGGGAAGCCTTTTCTGGGCGTTTGTCTGGGGTTGCAAGTGTTGCTGGACCACACTGAAGAAGGTGACGCAGCCTGTCTTGGGATTGTGCCGGGCAAAGTCAGAAAGCTGCCCATTGAAAAGCTTCCCGCCGGACAGAAAGTGCCCCACATGGGTTGGAACAGTGTCGAGTTCACCAAATCCCACCCGATTCTGAAGGACATTCCTCAGGGCAGCTACTTCTACTTCGTGCACAGCTATTACGCCGATCCCACCGATGCCGACGCGGTGGCCGGAATCACCGAATACGGCGTTTCCTTCTGCAGTGTTTACGCCCGGGGAAACCTGGTTGCCACTCAATTCCACCCGGAGAAGAGCGGCAGCACGGGCCTCAAGATTTACCGTAATTTCGTTTCCCTGGCCGCCGAACACAAACTAAAGCCAGCAGTAAATTCAGCCTAGTGCTGGGCTGAGCGCGGTATCTGGCGCGTTTTACTCAAGCACGAGATTTACTTAAACAATGGAAGTAATACCTTCGATTGACCTCAAATCCGGCCGTTGCGTCCGCCTCTATCAGGGTGACTACCAGCAGGAAACAGTCTACTCGGAAGATCCCATCTCCGTTGCCTCCACCTGGCAAGAGCAGGGCGCTTCCCGACTCCACCTGGTTGACCTGGACGGGGCCGCCCAGGGAAATCCAGCCAATCTAGAGATTATCTCGGCCATCGTGAGCCGGTTGACCATTCCGGTACAGGTGGGAGGCGGCATTCGAGAACTGGCCACTGCCGAAAAACTATTTTCGTTGGGAGTAGACCGGGTGGTCATCGGCACTGCCGCAGTAGAAAATCCCAGGCTGGTCCAAGAGTTGTGCCAACGGCACGGAGTACAGCGGGTGGTGGTGGCGCTGGATGCCAGAGACGGTCAAATAGCCATCAAGGGTTGGACTGAAGAAACCTCGGTCAGCGTCCTGGAACTGGCCAACGATATGGCTCAACTGGGCGTGTGCCGGCTGCTGTACACCGACATTGCTCGGGATGGCACCCTTACCGAGCCCAACTTTGCCGCCAACCGAAATCTGGTAGAAAATACGGGATTGGCGGTGCAGGCCTCCGGGGGGATCGCATCCCTGGATCACATTAACCGCCTGTCCCAGACCGGGGTTGAAGGAGTGATCCTGGGACGGGCGCTGTATACCGGAGACATAAAATTAGCCGAGGCGATCGCCACGGCGTCCAACCCAACCTAAAAGTCACGGATAAATTAGTTTAGCAGCACTGCCTAGCCGTCGGTCACCGAAGAACTGGGGCTGGCCACCGGCGGAGCATCCTCGCGGTGAATTGGCTCGCCGCCCTTCTGGTGCAAGTAATCCCAGCGAGCAGCAAGGCACTGCTCAGCGTTCTGGAACCAATCGTCCCGCAAGACTTCCATCAGCAGAAAGTCCTGACCCATTCGGCGGACTTCCCGTACCAGATTGAAGCCGCATTTGCTAAAGCATTTCTGCGCCCGGTCATTCCATTGCAGGGTGTGCAGATACACTCGCTTTAGATTCCTCTCGGTAAACATATAGTCCAGTAAAGTCACTACGGCGTCGTAACCGTAGGCGCCGCTCCAGTAGTCCCGGTCACCGATGACGATGCCCAGCTCGGCCTCCCGGTTGATGCTGTCCAGGTCATAGTACATACAATTGCCGATGAACTTTCCCATGCAATTTCCGTCGGATTCTCTGTCGGAATTGCCGCTGGACTTATCATCGGATTTTCCGTCGGATTTTTCGTCGGAAACGTCGATGCCGAAGTGGTGCGAGCCGGGGGTGGGATAGCGCAACTGGTCCTGAAAAATCTTCACGTACCGGTCATAGTTCATGGTCAACGGATAGGCGGCGTCCAGTCGGGCCAACTCGTGGTCGCTGCGCCAAATGTAGTCCTGTTCCGCGTCTGACACGCGCTTGTCCCTGAGGAGTACTCGGGCGCCCTGCAGCTCCACCATCTATTGGTCGTTCCTACGCTGGGAGATCAACTCCAACGCGTTCCGCAAGACTGCCACTTCGTTGGCATATGCCATGGATTCCAAGGCTTCTTCCGAGGTAAACCACTGGACCACATCAAACTCCGGGTCATGTTGGTCGGTGTTGCCCCCAGTAGGGGTCATCAAGTAGAAATGTACGGTCTTATGATAACGAACATCGCTTTCCCGGTCGGCGAACCAGTAGTCAATGCTTCGGAGAGGCTCCTCAATCTGGACTTCCAACCCAGTCTCCTCCCGAACTTCCCGCAGAGCTGTTTGCTCCATGGTCTCTCCCGGATCAGGGGTGCCTTTGGCCAGGCTCCACCGGACCGGATTACCCCACCCACATAGGACTGTTTCGATTCCGCCACCAACGTTTCGGTACACCACCCCGCCCGCAGATACCGGCTCTTCAATTCGTGGTCTCTTTCCGCCTTTACCGCTGGGTCTGTGGTTGCGTGGGTTGCCGTCTCTGGCCATTAAGTTGCGCTGCTCCGGCACCCAGTTGGTGGAATGGCATGCCAATACATAAAATAGCTTGCTGCTGAATTGGGGGCTGCTTCGACTAAACTAGGAATATTGTAAGTGCCTGGATTGGGGCAGTCAATGTCGTTTTGTAGCTGAGCGGACCCGACCCTCAGGGACATTCCTCCGGCGATGGCGGGTACAAAGTGGACTTCACTGCCGGCTTCTACCTTTTCCATCAACCCCAAGCGGGCGATTTCTCCGTTAATGGACACGGCTAAATTGCTCCTGATTTGACCTTGGTCCACCAGCCTTTCCTTGATTCCTGGGAACGCCTCATCCAGCCGGTCGATGACTTGCCGGATATTGGAAGCCTCAACATCCACCTGTTTGACGCCACCGGTCAGCGCCAGGAGCATGGTTGGCACAAACACGGTTACCATTGGGGGCCTTCCCGGGAGGGCTTGAATTGCCAGGTGTTCTCAATACAGAGCTTCATGAAGCAATGATACCAAATTAGAGACCATCGACTATAAAAATAGGGGCGGTTTGCAAACCGCCCCTATCCAATTGCCAAATCCAGTGACCTCATCGGGTCACATTCATCTTATTTGTCCTTGCTCTACCGGGCAAATAGGAAGGCCCCCGGATTCACCGGCAGCTCTGCATCCTGACCCCAATGGTTTGGAAAACCACACCGGCTATTACCGCCAGCGGAGTCACTATCGGCCTAAGCCTTCATCTTCTGCCCGGCATCCATCACCGCGCGGATTATCTTGTCGTAGCCGGTGCAGCGGCAAAGGTTGCCAGCCAGCCAATGGCGTATCCGACCCTCGTCGGCGTCGGGTTCCTCATCCAGCAGCGCCTTGGTCGCGACGATGAATCCCGGCGTACAGATACCACACTGGAGGGCTGCGTGTTCCAGAAAGGCCTGCTGTACCGGATGCAGTC
>JACZRM010000141.1 GCA_022576105.1 Chloroflexota bacterium
ACTCTCACCCCCGGCCCCTCTCCCGTTGGGAAAGGGGGGACCGAGCGGTAAGCAAGGTCGGGGTGAGGGGTTTACATTTTCGTTCTGAAATTGTTCGACGTCGATTTCGATACGCCCCGACCAGTCGGGGCGTATCGAGACCGGTGATTAGAACCTGTCGGTTAGGGGTGCGCACCCTTGCAGTGGTAGGCCCACCCAGTTAGTCTGATACTGTCCAGGCGGATGCTCCAGCCGGATTAGCCGGTGCAGCACCTGGAATTAACCGGCAGGACGAGACCCATGGCCAAAATCCTCATCATTGAAGACCAGGAATCTCTTTGCAATCTGTATCGTACGGTATTGCGCACGTTCAATCACGACATCGTATTTGCCACTACCGGTGCTGCCGGTGTGGAGGCGGCCCAAGCCGACCGGCCCGACCTGATCATCCTGGACCTGCTGCTGCCGGAGATGCCGGGCGCCGAAGTGGCTGAGAAGCTTCTGGAGTTGGGTATCCTGCCCGACGTCCCCCTGATTGTTACCACCGCACTGGACCAGATGGAGGCCAAGTTCATCGCGGAGTCCGTGGGCGCAGTTGCAGTGTTGAACAAGCCTTTTAGCGTCAACTCGATGATTGAGTTGCTCAACGGTATCCTGGACGGCTCCGGCCCCAAAGCCCTTTCGCAAGAACGTTCCGCAGCTTAGGTTTCTCTAACCTGCTGAGGCAGATAACGACGGCACACACGCAAAAACGGGCTGCGCTGGCAGCCCGTTTTTTTGATCCTAACTATGATGTTGCTTTAGGTTATCAGGTCAATCAAGGGGGTAACGTTCAAGAACACCGGCGCAAAGACCAGGGACAATATGGCCATCAGTTTGATCAAGATGTTCAAAGATGGGCCGGATGTATCTTTGAAGGGGTCTCCCACCACATCACCCTCAATGGCGGCCTTGTGCGCATCTGAACCCTTACCGCCATGGTTGCCCAGCTCCACATACTTCTTGGCGTTGTCCCAGCAGCCACCGGCGCTGGCCATCATTATTGCCATCATAAACCCGGAGGCTACCGCACCGATCAACAGCCCACCCAGGGCTTCAGTGCCCAGAGTGAACCCAACTGCAAGGGGAGCGACGACCGCCAGCAAGCCAGGGATAATCATTTCCCGCAACGCCCCGCTGGTGCTGATATCCACGCACCGAGCGTAGTCAGGGCGTCCCGTCCCTTCCATAATGCCCGGTATCTCCCGGAACTGTCGCCGTACTTCATTTACAATCTCTAACGCAGCCCGCCCCACCGCCTTCATGGTAAGGGCCGAGAACACAAAGGGCAGCATCGCGCCGAGCAGCAGTCCCACCAACGTGGTATGGCTCAATAAATTGATGCCAAGACCTCCATCAGGTATGGATTTACAATGGTCCGGCAGGGCGGCTATTCCAGGGAGGCCGAGACAAGCCGCCGTCGAGTAGGCCGCCAGCAGCGCCAGGGAGGTCAAAGCGGCGGAACCGATGGCGAATCCCTTGCCGGTGGCGGCAGTGGTGTTGCCCAGCGCATCCAGCGCGTCGGTGCGCTCCCGAACCTCGGCGTCAAGTTTAGCCTGCTCGGCGATACCGCCGGCGTTGTCGGCCACCGGGCCGTAAGCGTCAGTCGCCAGGGTGATACCCAGGGTTGACAGCAAACCGACACCGGCCAAGGCCACCCCATAGAAGTCGGCCAGCTCAAAGGCGACCAGGATCGTTGCGCCAATGGCGAATACCGGAATCACGGTGCTCATCATTCCGGTGGCCAAGCCGCTGATGATTACAGTGGCCGCACCAGTCTCAGCCGCCGCTGAAACCTCCTTGGTGGGGTTGTAATCGTAAGAGGTGTAATACTCGGTGGACAAGCCAATAACTATTCCCGCAATCAACCCGGAGAGGATCGCCCAGAAAAGATTGAAGTTAAGGTCCATTACCAGCACAATGACCAGGGCGAATATCCCCAGCAAAATGGCGGAGGCGAATATTCCCCGACGCAATGCCCAGAGCAACTGGCCAAAATCTGCCTCCTCTCCGCTGCGCACCAAAAAGGTGCCGATAATGGCGGCCAGGATTCCCGCTCCCGCCAGCAGCAACGGCAGCACCGCTTCTTCGGCGGTGTATATCACCGCACCGGCCAGGGCTATGGTCGCAATGATGGAACCTACATAGGACTCAAACAGGTCTGCGCCCATCCCAGCCACATCGCCCACGTTGTCGCCGACGTTATCGGCGATGACCCCTGGATTGCGCGGATCGTCCTCTGGAATTCCAGCCTCAATCTTACCCACCAGGTCGGTTCCGACATCGGCGGCCTTGGTGAAGATGCCGCCGCCCACGCGGGCAAACAGGGCAATCGAGCTGGCGCCAAAACCAAAACCGGCCACCACCGTGATGTCTTGGAAAATCAGGTAAAGGATGGTTACTCCCAAGAGGCCGATACCCACCACGGTCAAGCCCATTACCGATCCGCTGGAGAAGGCGATTTTCAGCGCCGGATTCAGACCCGTCATCGCCGCCGCGGCGGTCCGCACGTTGGCCCGCACCGCCACGTTCATACCGATAAAGCCCGCGGTCGCCGAACACAGGGTACCCGCCAGGTAAGAAATAGCAGTGCCGGGCACGGTCGATCCCAGGGTCAGCCAGTCGATGAGGACGCCCAGGACTACTGTCACGATGACCACAAAGGGGACCAGGGCCAGATATTCCCGCCGCAGAAACGCCGACGAGCCCTCTCTGATGGCGTCGCCAATGTCCTGCATGGTTTCATTGCCTGGATCCGCCCGCATCACTCGGATGGTCACCAGGCCAGCGAACACCAGGGCGATTCCACCGGCAACCAGGGCGATAATTATGGATATCATTCACTACCTCTTTGTATTCAGGAGACGACCCGCCTTTTGAGCGTGCGAAACTTACCACAAAGATTTTGCAAGTGTCAAGTTTAGGGTGTTGCGGCTAGTTAATATTTTGGGGCTAAAACCGATGTGCTATCGGCACTAAAGTAGCGTTGCCAGTGGGAAAACCGTAGCCGCCGAACGGGACGGCCCATAGCGGAAATCGTTATGTAAAAGGCAAAGGCTGATCTGCAATTGGCGGAGCAGAGCCCGGCCCACCGCTAGGGCGTGTAAAGCTCAACATTTGGAAAGGTGATGGCAATGGAGAACCAGAACCCGCGACGGGTGCTGGCGCGCTCCAGTTCGGCTCCCGCCAGGGGTCCCTCGACGGCCCGCCCGGCCAGGTCCCAAACGCTGCCGGTTTCACGATCGATGAACGCCTCGCTTTCTTCTCGGTACTCGAAGGTCAGCACCTGACCATCAACATCCCGGAAAAACGCACCTACTGATTGGCCCTTTACGCTATTGAACACCACCACGGGCAAACCGCCAACCTCGTCGTTAAGCGCAACTCGACCAATGCGGTCCAAGGGGTAGGCAGTAACTGCGTCATTCACCTCTATGGTCAGTACCAGATCACCGGATTTTAACCGCTGGTCCAGTTTCTCCCGGTCCACCGGAAATATAAACTCATTCTCGTTGATCCTTTCCTTGTAGCCACCCGAGAAACCCTGACCATAACGACGGCCGCTAAACCGGGTTGGCGAGCTTCCGACGCCGACCAGCAACCGGGTATCCGGGTACAGTGCTTTCCAATCTTTCCAGGCCATAGTCATGGACGGCAGCAAATCCAGACGCGCGCCGGTCAACTCTCCCACCACCGCCTCGCCGGCCACCTGGAACCAATAGGAGCCGGTCTGGTGGTCGTACATCACCAGGTCCGACTGATACAGAGCGCTGGTGTTGCCGAAGAGCAGAACTTCACCATCAAGGTTGCGGTCAAATGTAACACCGCTGACGCACAGCGGACAGTAGGAGATGAGCAGAGACACTCCGTCAATTTCGTCATTGACCAGCTCATGAAGATTCAAAATGTTTACCGGGTAAGCGTAAGCATCATCACCCGAAACATAACCCATTACCAGATCATAGTCGCTGAGCCAATCCAAGGAATCTGGCCCACCGTAAACCGGGTTGTATATCGGCGCGATGGCGTCGCGCAGTTCCAAAATCACGTCCTCTTCGATTGTGTCCAGCGGAAGAAAGCGTGCTCTGTAGCGGCCAAAGGTGTCGAAGACGATGTCCCCCAGGGGCACGCTGGCTTTGCTGACATCCACCATTGGCACTTTCGATTTATTGAATATCCCTTCAGCTTCCCCAGTATCTTGATTCTCACCAGAAGCAATATTTGAACCAGATTCACCGGTGCCAGCAACAACCGGCACATCCAGAAATGGCTCAGCTGTAATGGAAGGCGAGTCGGAGGCTCTGTCCGCTGTCCCACACGCCAGGCCGACTATGATCAGCCCCATTCCCAGCAGTGCTGAGAATCGATGTTGGCTGGGTAGTCGGAATCTTAGCTTTGAATGCATCAGGCATTTTCTCACTGAATTTGACAGAATCTGATATTTAATGAGATGCCTCACCAGCCGATCCGGTGCTGAACCCATACCGGGCTATTGTGGTAGAGTTACCCAAATCCACGCAGGAGCAAATCAAGATGGCCTTGAGTCAGCTTTTTGATTTAAGCGGCAAGGTAGCCCTGGTCACTGGAGGCAACGGCGGGCTGGGCCTGGCCATGGCCCTGGGTCTGGCTGAAGCCGGGGCCAACATCGTCGTGGCCGCCCGCAATATGGACAAGACGGCATCCGCTCTGAATGAGATCCGGTCGAAGGGAGTGCAGGCCGAGGGAGTGCAAGTAGATGTTACCCAGGAAGCCGAGATTCAGCGGATGGTTGCCAAAACCGTTGCCGCTATGGGCCGAGTGGACATTCTGATTAACAACGCCGGGGTAACCATGCGTAAGGAGCCTCAGGACCTGTCCGCCGACGAGTGGGACCAGGTGCTGGACGTGAACCTGCGCGCAGCATTCCTGGCGTCCAAGGCGGTGTACCCTCACATGCTGAGTCAGGGCGGCGGCAAGATCATCAGCATCGGGTCTATGTACTCCATCTTCGGCGGCGGGGGCAGCGGAGCGCCTTATTCATCCAGCAAGGGCGGAGTGGTGCAGCTTTCCAAGAGTCTGGCGGTGGCCTGGGCTAAGGACAACATTCAGTGCAACGCCATTCTGCCGGGCTGGTTCATGACCGATCTTACCGCAGCCGTGCCCGCTACTCAGCCCGACCGCTACGACCTGATCTGCCGTCGCATTCCCACCGGACGTTGGGGCCAGCCGGCGGAATTGCAGGGGACGGCGGTGTTTCTCTCCAGCCATGCTTCCGACTACGTGACCGGAGCAGTGATAACTGTGGACGGCGGCTATTCGGTTATGTAAACAAGATGCTGCCCC
>JACZRM010000007.1 GCA_022576105.1 Chloroflexota bacterium
CGCCAAGTTTTACCTGTTCACCGCGGTGGCCGATGCCGGATTCCTGTGGCTGGCCGCGATTGCCATATTCAGCAGCTTGGTTTCCCTTTACTACTACCTGCAAGTCGTCCGGCAGATGTACATCCAACCGGCAGTTGCCGCCCCGGAGAATGGCGAGGCTGACGATCATGACCAGGCATCGCCGGTGCCCTCGTTGCCCCGCCCGTCGGCGACACTGCTCACCGTGCTGATTCTAGGATTGCTGGCGGTATTGATGTTGGGTGTCTACCCGGCTCCGCTGGTGGACCAGATTAGCGAGGCCAGTCGGTCAATAGTATCGGGCGGGTAGCTTTGTTGCTGCGTGCAGAGAAGATTGGCAACACCGTGATAGCGGCGAGGACTGGTATAATTGTTCTCCGCTCCCAGGAGAGATCAATGTATCGATGTATCGGTTCTAAGTTCGACAAGCCACCGATTCTATTGTCAATAGGTGATGCAACTCAATGATTATCTCGGTTATCGGGGGCAGTAACGCCAAGCCGGAGCACCTGGAGTTGGCCGAAGCCGTGGGGCGGGAACTGGCCAAACGTCAAGTGATGGTGGCCTGCGGCGGTCTCAGCGGCGTGATGGAGGCGGTCTGCCGTGGAGCCAAATCGGCGGGCGGCACCACCATCGGCATATTGCCCGGCCGGTCATCTAAAGAAGCCAACCAATTCGTGGACATACCCATCGTCACCACCGTTGGATTCGCCCGGAACATTATTGTGGTGAATACCGGTGATGCGGTGATTGCGGTGGGTGGAGCTTACGGCACCCTGTCGGAGATCGCTTACGCGCTGATCGACGGCATACCGGTAATTGGATTGAACAGCTGGGACCTGACCGTAAAAGGGGATGGCGATCCCATAGAGGACGGAATGATTGAGGCCTCTGACCCAGAGGATGCGGTTGAGAAAGCGGTGGCCGCCGCAGCTCTGCGCAGTAAATCCCATCGCCGTGAGATGTCCGGGCCGGAGGTGACTGGGTAAGATGGCTGCTACCCCAGAAAATGAGACTATGAATGTGACTATGAATGTAACCATCGCCAGCATCAAAGGCCGGCAAGCGCTGGATTCCCGAGGCAATCCTACCGTTGAAGCCGAGGTCTGCCTGTCCAACGGAATTCGGGCCCACGCCCTGGTGCCATCGGGCGCCAGCACCGGCAGCTATGAAGCCGTGGAATTGCGCGACCACGACCCGCAACGGTTTGGCGGCAGCGGCGTTCTGAAGGCAGTGGCCAACATTGATCAAGAGATTGCCCCCAGGCTGAAGGGCGTTACACCCTTTGACCAGGCGGCCATTGACCAGGCGATGCTGGACCTGGACGGCACCCCCGACAAGAGCCGTTTGGGCGCCAACGCGGTGTTGGCGGTCTCAATGGCCACCGCCCGGGCGGCGTCAATGTGTCACCCGGCGTCTCAGGGAGAACTGTGGCGATACCTGGCTCAAGGGGGTGACGTTAGCCTGCCGGTGCCCATGTTCAACATCCTCAACGGCGGGCGGCATGCCTCCGATTCCGCGGATATTCAGGAGTTCATGGTGCTGCCGGTGGGGGCGGAGTCCTTCTCGCAAGCCCTGCGGGCTGGGTCTGAAATTTATCAATCTTTGAAGAACATATTGCGGAGCGGCGGTCATAACCTGAACGTGGGGGATGAAGGTGGATTTGCGCCTTCGCTTCCCTCCAATCGGGACGCCATTGAAACCGTGCTTCAGGCAGTGGAGGCCGCCGGATATAAGCCGGGCCAAGATGTGTTTTTGGCTCTGGATGTGGCCGCCTCGGAGCTGTTCGACAAATCGCAAGGCGTCTATGTGTTGGCCCGGGAGGGGACCACCATGAGTTCTCAGGAATTGGTTGCCCTCTACGCTGAATGGTGCCGGGAATACCCCATCATCAGCATTGAGGATGGTCTGGACGAGGACGACTGGGCCGGCTGGTCTGCGCTGTATGCTGAACTTGGGCAGTCGGTGCAGTTGGTGGGCGACGACCTTTTTGTGACCAACATTACCCGTATCCAACGCGGGATAGATACCCAGGCCAGTAATGCAGTGCTGCTCAAGCCCAACCAGATTGGTTCGTTGACCGAAACCTACGACGCCCTGCAATTGACCCGCGATGCCGGTTGGGGGGCGGTGATCAGCCACCGGTCCGGCGAGACTGAGGACACCACCATTGCCGACCTGGCGGTGGCCTGGAACGTGGGTCAGATCAAGACCGGCGCACCGGCCCGGTCGGAGCGGGTTGCCAAATACAACCGACTGCTTAGGATAGAGGCCGACCTGGGGAATCAAGCAAGATACGCGGGTAAGCAAGCGTATGACTACCTAAAACGGTTCTAACCGCAGATTGGGCTGATTTTTCACAATACTGTCCCTTTCTCCAACCAAGAAGGGTATGATATGGTACGATTCTGCAGCATTAACGAAAAATTGGTCCCATAAGTCGGGAACCCGGCTGGTGGGGGATTTGGGAGGTGGATGATGGTAACGCGAATCGGGATCAATGGCTTCGGGAGAATTGGGCGCCTGGTCACCCGGGCCGCTCTGGCCCGGCAGGCCGGTCAGTTGGAAATAGTGGCGGTGAACGACCTGACCGACGCCAAAACCAACGCGCATCTCTTCAAGTACGACACCAATTATGGGGTGTACCAGGGCCAGGTTGAGGCCAACAATGGCGACCTGGTGATCGACGGGCACAATGTGAAGGTGTTCTCCGAGCGAGACCCAGCCCAGATTCCCTGGTCGGAGATGGGCGTGGACATAGTTATCGAGTCCACCGGAATTTTCACCGACGGTGAACAGGCCGGAGGCCATCTCAAGGGCGGAGCCAGCAAGGTTATAATCTCAGCCCCAGCCACCAATGTGGATCTGACGATCGTGCTGGGGGTCAACGATGACAGCTACGATCCGAAAAAGCACACAATTGTCTCCAACGCATCCTGCACCACCAACTGTTTTGCGCCGATGGTCAAGGTCCTGCACGATGCCTTCGGCGTCGAAAAGGGACTGATGTCCACCATCCATTCCTACACCAACGACCAGGCAATTCTGGACCAGCGTCACCCAGACCTGCGCCGGGCCAGGTCCGCCGCCCAGAACATTATCCCCACCAGCACCGGTGCGGCCCGCGCCGTGGGACTGGTGCTGCCGGAACTTAACGGCAAACTGCACGGACTGGCTTTTCGGGTGCCCACCTCCACCGGCTCGGTTACCGACTTTGTCGCCGATGTGGAGATGAATGTTACGGTTGAAGAGGTCAACCAGGCATTCAAGGAAGCCGCCGACGGCCCCCTGAAAGGCATCTTGGAGTATACCGAAGACCCTATCGTTAGCTCCGATGTCCGAGGCAATCCCCACAGCTGCATCTTCGATGCACTGTCCACCATTGTGATGCAGGACCGAATGGTCAAGATCATGGGCTGGTACGACAACGAGTGGGGCTATTCCTGCCGCACCGTGGACCTGTGTACCTTTATCGCCGATAAGGGAATCTAAAAACAGCCCCAAACCGTAAATCTTTTACAGGGAGCCTTGCCTCAATTGTGTCAGTCGTGGTCTGTAATTGAGGTGAAGAGCCTATCGTTGATGTTACCCTGAGCGTCGCGAAGGGTCTAAAATCGGGGAAACTAGATTCTTCGCTGCTCTCAGAATGACATTTGAGGCAAGGCCCGTGAGGGGGAAGAGGGCCTTTGAGCAAAGGTGGGCTTCCCCCTCGTAGTCTGTCCCCCGCCTGCCGCGCTAATATAAAGTATGCCCAAGACGTTGTCCCGCTGGCGGTTTTCCGGCCTGAATGCTCGGCCCTCGTTGACCCTGGTGCTGCTGGTGGCGATTCTGCTGGTCGCCGCTGGGCTGCGGTTCAATGGCATCGATTGGGACTCAGGCCACGGTTTTCACCCTGACGAGCGTTCCATCTACCTGCGCGCCGGGTGCATGTACGATGTTCTCACGTCAGCCCCAGGCTACCAGGACTGTATCCGGGATTTTCCCAACACCGAAGCAGGCTTCCCCAGTCTTGGCTCCCTTTTCGACCCCGACCGCAGCCCGCTAAACCCCCACTGGTTCCCCTTGGGCAGTGTTCTGATCTACGTCCTGGTCTTCTTTCGTTTCGTCATCGAGTTGTTCACCGACATCACCGCTATGGACCTGCGCTACGTTGGACGCGCTCTGTCGGCCCTGGCCGATGTCGGCAGCGTGTTCATGGTCTACCTGCTGGGGCGGCGCATGTTCGGCCAAAGGGTTGGACTGCTGGCGGCCGGCCTGACCGCGCTGGCGGTAGTGCACGTTCAGAGCAGCCACTTTTACCGTCCTGAGACATTTTCGGTGTTTTTCATCCTGTTCAGCTTCTGGGCTATGCTGCGGATGTTGGAGCGTCGGAGGCTGCGGGACTCGTTGTTGCTGGGTCTGATTGTTGGGCTGGCGATGGCGCCCAAGATTAGCGTACTGCCACTGGCGATTCCGCTGGCATTGGCCTACGGCTACCGGGCATGGGATGCGGCGGGAGGCAGCAGGGCCGGGGTCACTATAGCTATCCTGCGGAACACTTTACTCCACGCTGTCTTGGCGGGGGTCGCCGCAGTTGGCGTGTTCGTGCTGCTGACACCCTACGCGGTGCTGGACTTCACAACTTTTGTAGCCGACTTGAAGGCCCAAGCCAGCATGGCCCGCCAGGCGGGACTCTGGCCATTCACCATCCAATACGTGGACACTCCAGCATTCCTCTACCAGATTCGCCAGACCATCGTGTGGGGCCTGGGCATCCCCCTGGGAGTGGTGGCCTGGCTGAGTATTCCCTTTGCCGCCTTAATGGTCCTGAAGAAGTCCGGCCCCTGGCGGTTCGACCTGCTGCTGCTGGCCTGGGTGGTGCCCCAGTTCATCTTCCTGGAAACCTTTGAGGTCCACTTTCTCCGATACGTATTTCCGCTGATGCCGGTACTGATTTTGATGGGTGCGCAAATGCTGGTCTGGCTGCTGGACTACAGCCGGACCAGTGCGAATCGGTTGGCTCACACCGGGGCGTGGAGCAATTCGTTGTCTCCCAAGGTCAGCATAATGCTGGCCCGTAGCCTGCCCAAACTGGCGGTTGGGTTGATTGTCATGGTTGTTGTGTTAACCGCCTTTTATTCGCTGGCTTTTCAACGCATATACGCCAATCAGCACCCGGCAATAGAAGCTTCCCAGTGGATACAGAACAACATCCCGGGAGGCACATCGATCGTCAGCGACAATCACTGGGACGAATTTGTCCCGGGTCTTGGGGCCTACGATGTTTGGCAGTTCCCAGCTTACGATGCGGACAATCAGGGAAAAATGTCCGCCCTGGCCGGGCGACTTGCTCAATCGGAATACCTGGTGTTCTATAGCTACCGTCCTTACGTGAGCGTCACCAGAGACCCGCAGCGTTTCCCCTTGAGCTCGGCCTATTACCGGCGGCTTTTCGATGGTGGGTTGGGCTATCGCCTGGAACGCAGCTTCACCTCGTACCCGGAGTTTCTGGGAGTCTCCTTCCGGGACTCGCCCTATGGTCATGCCACGGTTAGCGAACCCCCCCCAACTTCAACCGCAGTATCATCCGCACGATCGACCTGGCTGGCGCTGAACCTGGGCTACGCCGACGACAATGTGGTGGGCTATGACCACCCGCAGGTGCTGCTGTTTCGTAATGTGGAACACCTTCCCGAATCCACATTACAGGCCCTCTTGATCAGCGGGCGCAGTGCCAGACAGCCTGCCGGAACAGTTGGCCTGTTGCTGTCGGAGGAGGATAGAGCAGTACAGCGCAGTGGTGGGACCTGGTCCCAGTTATTCGACCGCGATGGCTGGACCAACCGGTATCCGGTGTTGCCCTGGCTGCTGGCGATTGAGCTGATTTACCTGGTGTCTTTGCCCCTCTCAATGTTCCTCTTTAAACCCTTGCCCGACCGGGGGATAGTCCTGGCGCGGGTGCTGGGGCTGCTGGGAGTAAGCTATGTAACCTGGCTTCTGGTAAGCCTGGGGTGGGTCGAGTTTTCCAACGCGGCAATTCTCTTGGGACTGCTGGTGATCGCGGGCCTGTCTGGATTGGTGCTGGTGCTGCAATGGTCAGAAATCAAGACTTTTTTCAGAGACCACTGGCGTCTGCTGGTGTTGGCCGAAGTGCTTTTCCTGGCTGCCTTCTTTGCCTTTGTCCTGATTCGGGCCGCTAATCCGGATTTGTGGCACCCCTTTAGAGGCGGCGAGAAGCCCATGGAACTGGCCTATTTGAATGCGGTGGTGCGCTCCGCCACCCTGCCGCCCTACGATCCCTGGTACGCTGGAGGGTATTTAAACTACTACTATTGGGGATACTTTGTGCTGGCTTTGCCGATCCGGCTGACCGGCATTGTTCCCACCACCGCCTTCAATCTGGCGGTGCCGCTGTTCTTCGCCCTGACCTTCACCGGAGCCTATTCCATCGTTTACAACCTGGCAGAAGGCGTGCGTCGGGCGGGCGGCAAACTGGTCACTACTGAGCAAGAATACGCCGGCCTGGCATCGCAAAAATCGCGATGGGAAAGAGCGCTTTGGAGTCCCATCAGCGCTGGGCTGGCGGCGGGTCTATTTGTTGCGGTGATCGGCAACCTGGACGGGGCGCTACAATTGGCGCAGGGAGTCTGGGGGCAGGTGTTCAACGGGGTTCAGGGGCTGCCGGCCTTCGATTATTGGCGCAGCAGCAGAATGATACCGCCGTTGGATAATCTAGCGCCGTCAGCCTTGGCCTTCTGGGCGCCCCAGGCAATACCCGGGTTGGTGGAGGTCTCCTACCACATCACCGAGTTTCCCTTCTTCACTTTTCTGTTCGCTGACCTGCACGCCCACCTGATGGTGATTCCCTTCACTCTGCTGGTGATCGGCTTGGGGTTGAGCCTGGTGGTGGGGCTGCGGGAGAACCGGTGGTTCTGGGGCGCGGCGGTGGTCGTCTGCCTGGGACTGGCGCTGGGATCGCTCTGGGTGATTAATAGCTGGGACTATCCCTCGTATGCCGTACTGGTCGCCGTCCTGCTGGGCGTGGCCGTGTACTCCGGACGGGGTGCGCCTCTCCGGAGGGGCGCGGTCTTGGCGGCGCTGTTCTCGGCGGTAGTCGGAATCAGCATTCTTGCCTTCTTACCCTTTCATCAGACCTACGAAACTTTCGATGCCGGGGTAGCTGCTTCCAAGTGGCGTACTCCCATTGGCAGCTACCTGGCGATCCATGGTCTGTTTTTGTTTGTAGTGCTTACCTTCTTGGTGGTCCAAACGCATCGGTCGTTGGCCGCCTGCTTTAAGGGCCGCTGGTGGTCGACCAAGGTAGCTGAACCTGAGTCCAACGCCCAAGATGGCCGAGCCTGGGAAAGGGTATATCTCCTGATCGGGTTTGCGCTGGCAGTCTACCTGATGGCCGCGGGCTTCTGGACTGCGGCGATGCTGGCAGTTTTGCTGACCTTAACCGGTCTATCATTGTGGGAAGTGTTGAAATCTGGAGAAGCCGACCGTAATTACCGAGCGGTGCCCCTGGTGCTGCTGGGTCTGGCCCTGGCAATTGGGTTCGGCGTGGATTTTGTGCGCCTGGACGGGGACATTGGGCGGATGAACACGCTGTTCAAGCTGTATCTTCAGGCTTGGGTGCTATTTGGTCTGGCCGCCGGGTTCATGCTGTGGTACCTGGGTTCGCAAGGACAATTGCGTTGGCGTTGGATTTGGACCGGCCGGGCCTGGTTGGCGTTTTTTACCTTGCTGCTGGCCTCCAGCTTGGTCTACACCGGCTTGGGCACGAAGGCGCGCGTAGCAGACCGTTTTCTAGACACGCCGCTCACCCTGGACGGGACGGCTTACCTGGACCAAGCACTGCACGTTGAAGAGGGGCAGGCCCTGCGTCTTGCCAGCGATCTGGAAGGTATCCAATGGCTGCAAGACAATGTGGCGGGTTCACCGGTGGTGCTGGAGGCTCACAATGAGCAGTATCACTGGAGCGCCAGGATTGCTAGCTACACCGGATTGCCAACGGTAATCGGATGGCCCTGGCATCAGATTCAGCAACGGTCCGCCTATTCTGACACCATTCATGACCGGGCCGGGCATGTCGCCGAAATATACAGTACAATCAATATGCAGAGGGCTATCGATTTGCTGAATGTATATGATGTAGAATTTATAGTAATCGGAGAACTGGAACGGGCCTACTACCCGCCGGAAGGATTGGCCAAGTTTCAACTCATGGTAAGCAAAAGATCGGCCAATCTGGTATTCGAAAACCAAGGCATGAAAATATATCAAGTCCTAAAATAGAATCAGGTGTGGTAAGACCATTGGCTCCTGGCCTATAATAGATAGTGCTATGAGCTTTGCTGAGAACATAGGGGTGGTGCGGGATTTATTTGTTATCGCAGCCTCAGGGGTTTCCATCGTGGTGCTTCTGGGCGTTGGCTACGCCATCTTGAGATTGTATCCCACCATCAAACGCACGACTAAGAGTGTGGAGCAGAGTTCAAGTGTTATCAATAACATCGTTTCGCAGCCTCTGAATTTGATTGGGGCGGTGGTGGAACTGATAAATCGCGGTTTGGGGATGATAGACGAATTCAGAAAAAGAGAGCGGAGGGTAAAAGATGAGCAGATCGAATAAATTTGTCACTGGACTGTTAGCGGGAGCAATAGTGGGTGCGGTGACTGGCCTGATACTGGCGCCAAAACCTGGCCGTGATACTAGAGACATAGTCGGCGCTCGGACCAATCAGTTTCGAAACCGGGCCGAGTTCTATATCGGCAACTTGAAGGAGCGATTCAAGAAAGAGCCGGTGGGAGAGGCTGTTGAAGACCATTCGGAGAATGGAGTCCAGAGCTAGGCTGAGGCCGGATTAGCTGCAACGCTAGGAACGTGAAGATTCGAACAATGGTGGACCCCAAGGCGTAAGTCTCCCCAGAGCGTACAGACATAACGGAGCCGGTTTCTAGCGAAGAACGCGGCTCCGTTGCTTTTTGCTAGGCGCCATCCCACTTGGGATAAGACCCCCAGATCTTCAGCGCGCTGACCGTGGATTCCAGGGCCTCGATTGCCTCCTTGACCAGCGGGTCTTCCCGGTGGCCTTCGCAGTCAATCAAGAAAATGTACCGACCCAACGACTCTTTAGTCGGCCGCGACTCAATTTTCACCAGGTTGATATCACGCTTGGCGAATTCCACCAACGCACCGTAGAGGGATCCTGGGGCGTCTTGATCGAAGGAAAAGCACATGGACGTTTTGTCGTTGCCGGTGGGAGCGTGGTCCGACTTGTCCAGCACGGCGAAGCGCGTAACGTTGTTCGGGCTATCCTGGATATTCTGCCCAATGATTTCAACGTCGTAGAGTGTTGCGGCCCGTCGGGGAGATATGGCCGCCGCGGTCACGCTGCTTTCCAGCATGTCGGTGATGCAGGCGACGGTGCTCAAGGAAGCTCTCTGTTCCGCCTGCGGTAAGCAACGTTCCAGGAATTCCCGGCATTGGGCCAGCCCCTGCGGGTGAGAGTAGACCACCTGCACTTCAGGGGCGCGAGTGCCTGGCTTGGCCAGTAGGACATGCTCAATGGGCACGACAATCTCGTTGCAAATTGAAAGCCCGGACTGGCTGATCAGTAAGTCCAACGTAAAGGTGACCGACCCCTCCAGGCTGTTTTCAATGGGGACCACCCCCTGGTCGGTGACACCGGACGTTACCGCTAGACCCACCGCGACGATGCTGGGAAAGGGCTGAAGGTCGGCCTCGGGGTCATATTTGAGGGCAGCATCTTCGGTGTAGGTGCCTACCGGGCCCAGAAACGCTACGCGCCTGGCCATCACAACGCTTCGGTCAGTATTTCGTAGAGAGTCTGTTCCTCGTCGGTCATGGTTACCGCGACGACGTCGTCCTGCGCTTCCAAGACCAGGTCGTTAGAAGGCATTACCGCTCGATCCTTTTTAATCACCAGGGAGATAAAGCTGTGGGGCGGCAAAACCACTTCATTTAGCTTTTTGCCTACCACAGTCGAATCCTCAGGAATGGAGACGCTGACCAATTCCAGGCCCGGAGCGTCTGGGGTCATCAAGTGCAGCAGTGGCCTTCCGGGAACACCCTCTTCCAGCGCGTTGACCACCAGGTGGGTGGCGTTGACCACCACATTGATTCCCAAAACTTCAAATAAGGGTTCATTCTTGGTATCTTTCACCACCGCCATGGTATGGGGGACTTGGAATACATGCTTGGCAATTTGGCACGCCACCAGATTGGTTTCATCCAAGTTGGCTGCGCCAACAAAAACGTCGGCCCGAGCCGTACCCGCTGACTTGAGGATGCGTTCGTCGGTGCCGTCTCCTTCCATGACCACACTGCCCAGTTCGTCCCACAACAGTTGGCATCTGGCGTGGTCTCTTTCCACCACGGTGACTTCGTGTCCCGCCGCCAGCAGCACCTTGGTCAGGTGATAGCCCGCGCCACTGCAGCCCACTATTACTAGATACATTCTATTACTAAATACATTGGTCTTGTTACTCGCCGATGGCCTGTTCAATATTGTGGAACAAGTCCAGGACCGAATACCCGATTACTTTTAACCCCAGGCCAGAGTAAAGTTGTTGCAGCTGGGGGTTATCCAGCCGGCAAACGACGGTGGGGACGTTGAATATATGGCGGGCTACCTGAGAAACCAGGGCGTTCTGGTGGTCATCTTCGGACAGCGCAATGAATAGTTCGGCGGTGGCGACCTGGGCCTCCTGCAAATAGTCCTGCATCATGGCGTCGGTGATCAAGACGCCCTCAATTATTCTCTCTTGCATCACGGATTCCAAGCAACTGGCGTCGTTGGAGAGGACGGTTACCCGGTATCCAGATTGGACTAGCTGAGGCGCCATCATGGCGGTGAGGCGCCCGCAACCGTAGATTACCGCTTGCATTGTCTATAGGTCCTTTCTCTATAGGTCCTTGTTTTACGAATTGGACGCCGCGGCGGCGGGCATGCTTTCGCGCCAAAAAATAACCTGGCAAGCGGCGTGGTCCAGCAGATATTTGGCAGTGGGGCCCAGGTTGCTGAGACCGATGTGGTTGCGGTAAGGGATTCCGTAAACAATTACCTCCATCTGACGGTCCTCTGCTTCAATCACAATCGCCGGTCCGGCATGCCTGGCTTGCAAGAGCTGGCCGTGCACCTTGCACTTTTCAACTTCGGCGATGGACTCCAACCGCGCCAAGACCTGTTCGCCCTTGTTGTCTTCCTGGATAAACTCGGTGCTCAGCGAGAATTCCATTGGCACTTCGTTCACGTAAATCAGGTGAAGCTCGGCCTTGCTATTCTTGGCTAGTTGACAGGCCCAGCGAAAAGTATCTTCGCTAACCGGGGTATCGTCGACGGGCACCAGAATTCGCTTACCATTTAGTCGCATGGCGGGATAGACCTGCTGAACTGAGGATTTTTAAAATTGTTCATGCCAATGGCAGATTATAAAGAGGGAGAGTGGTTAAATGCAAGGACGCGGTAGTCCCAAGGTCGGAGCGATAGCATTCGCCTTCAAGATAGTCCGAGGATTTCGGTGCTCATCTGGTGTTGCCCTTGGCGCCGACCGTAGCTGGGGAGAGGTCTTTAGCTGCCGAATAGAGACGGCTCACCTGGTCGTTCCTACCCGCCACAATGAGTAAGTCTCCCGGTTTGATGTCTTCGTCTTTTGACGGGTTCAATATGTAGCTGCGGCCCCGCCGGATGGCCAGGACTACCAGCCCATACTTGCTCTGAGGACCACCCAGGCCCACTTCGTCCAGAGTGTGTCGGAGCATCTCTTCTGGAGGATGAATTTTGCTGATGCCGGAGCCGGGAGCGATTTCCATGTGGTCGAGGATGCCCGCGTTGAAGTCGATGTGGGCGACTCGACGGGCGCTTTCCATCTCAGGATACACAACCTTGTCAGCGCCGATTCGCTCCAGAGTATTGCCGTGCAGCTCATTGGCCGCCCGGGCGATGATAAACGGTATTGAGAGGCTCTTCAGCAGCACGGTGATCAGGATACTGGACTGGATATTCTCGCTGCCCAGGGCGACAATAGCTACATCGAAGTCCGACACGCCCAATTCCCGCAGCACCGATTCGTTGGTCGCGTCGGCTCGGACCGCGTAGGTGACCTGCCCCAGCATGTCCTGAATCTTGCTCTCTTCATTGTCGATGGCCAGAACATCGTGCCCGGACTGGTACAATTCCCTGGCTACTGATGCGCCGAAGCGGCCCATGCCCACAACGCATACCTGTTTCTTCATCAAGCGCCTCCGTTCAGCCTATTGTAACCCTTTCCTGCACATAACGGTACATGGTTTGCTCTCTGGGCGCCAGAGCGAGGGCCAACGTCAATGGCCCTAATCTGCCCAGGAACATCGCCAACATGAAAATCAATTTACCGACCACACTCAGGTCCGGCACTATGCCCGTTGACGAGCCGGTGGTTCCAAAGGCAGACACAGTGTCGAACAGCAAGTCCAGGAAGGGTATGTCCGGTTCGGTCAAAGTTAGAGTCGGCAAAGTCAGGCCTATGAAGACAACCCCCAATACGCCAACGGTCACTGCCCGCAGCACCTGCTGTTGAGAGATTTCCCGGCCAAAGGCTTCGGCTTGAGGACGTCGCTTGATCGATGAAATTACCGCGGCGATGATCACCGCAAAGGTGTTTACTTTAATCCCGCCGGCCACTGACCCGGACGCCCCGCCAATGAACATGAGCGCCGGATAAGTCAATTTGGTGAAGTCCTCGGCCTTGCCAAAGTCGATGATGGTGAATCCGGCGGTACGGCCGCTTATTGAGTGGAACACCGAGTCGGAGATTCGGTCAAGCAGGGGCAGGCCGCCGTGAGTGTCCACGTTGGAATACTCAGCCAAAAACAATACCAGCGCGCCGATCACCCACAAGAAAAGGCTGGTTACCAGGACCAGCCTGGTGTCCAAAGTGAGCCGGCTGAACCGCCGATGCCGGTAGAGGTCCACCAGGGAGGTCCAGCCAATCCCACCCAGAATTATCAGGATCACCATGGTGAACAGCAAAGGCTCCAATGCGCCCATGCGTTGCAGGCCGCTGCCCAGTGACGACTCGGGCAATATGGAGAAGCCCGCGTTGTTGAAGGCCGAAACTGACAGGAATATGGACTGCCAGACCGATTCACTGAAGCCCATGCCGTCCATTCCGTGAATGCGCGAGAATATTACCCCGGCCCCGACTAGATAAATCAAAACGACAACCAGGACGATATTCCTGGTTATTCGCCGCAGTCCTTCCATACGGTCCAGGCCCATCGTCTCGCGCATTACCAGCCGCTCCGACAGCGAGGAACGCTGGCCCAGCAGCGCCAAGATGAAGGTGGCCGCCGCCATGAAGGTCAATCCGCCAATGAGCATCAGGAAGAAAATCACCGCCTGCCCAAAATGGCTCCAATAAGTGCTGGTGTTGACCACGGTGTGGCCGGTCACGGTTACGGCGGAAGTGGCGGTGAAGAAGGCCAGCACCAATGGCGTGAAGACGCCTTCTTTGCTGGAGACCGGTAGAGATAACAGCAGCCCGCCAAAGACAATCAGAATGGCGAAGCCAAAGATCAGGATGTAGGTAGAGGTGAAAATCCTATGGGGCCGCCGTAAAGGCACCGGTTCGGCCACCAGGGGCCGGAGTTGGTCAACCCTGGGCTGCCGAATAACGTTATCCCTGGGCCGGCGGGGCAGGTTGGTGTCCATGCCGTCCCTAGCCAAGACCGCTATCCATCCGGCAGACTAATAACGCAAACCCCAATCGAGGGAATGCCAAGCGGTTTCCCCGGAAATGTTGGATGATTAACTCTGCCATCCTGTTGTTTCTGTTAACCCGCCGAACTATCCTGGTGGTTTGCTTTTGTCGATTGCCGGAGTTGCCGGTAATCCTGGAGCCATCGGCTCGCCCCGGATTCTAGTTATTTGCGGGCGGGGTGTCAACGCCATATTTTCGGTATCAAAAGGGTATTTTACACGGAGGATGGCCGCCGGATTACAACGGTGTCCTTACCGATTTCTATGCTAATATAGGTTAAAAGCAGCTGATTCGAGGTGACCCCACATGACAATGGCTCCCCGGCAAGTGGAACTGCGGTACAACGCCGTTGAGATCGACCGCAAGTGGCAGGAGCGCTGGGCGAAGGATAACCTTTACAAGGTCAACGACGACGACCCACGCCCGAAATGGTACGAGATGACCATGTATCCCTACCCATCGGGAGACCTGCACATTGGCCATTGGTACGCCATGTCGCCGGCCGACTGCCACGCTCGTTTCCGCCAGATGCAGGGCTACAACGTACTGCATCCTATCGGTTTCGATGCCTTTGGACTGCCGGCGGAGAACGCGGCCATCAGTCGCGGCATACACCCCCAAGAATGGACCATGAGCAACATTGAAAACATGCGCCGTCAATTGCGGTCGCTGGGGGCGATCTACGATTGGGACCGGGAAGTCATCTGCTGTCTACCGGAGTTCTACCGTTGGAACCAGTGGTTCTTCCTCAAACTCTATGAGCATGGGCTGGCTTATCGCGCCAAGGCCCCGGTGGTCTGGTGCCCTTCCTGCCAAACGGTGCTGGCCAACGAGCAGGTGGTGAACGGTGCCTGTGAGCGTTGCGGCACAACCATCACCCGACGAGACCTGGAGCAATGGTTCCTGCGCATTACCGACTACGCCGACCAATTGTTGGACTTTAGCGGTCTGATTGGTTGGCCCGAAAAAATCCTGATCATGCAGCGCAACTGGATTGGCCGCAGCGAAGGCGTGGAAATTAGCTTTGACATCCAGGACAACGGGTTGCCCGAGCAGGAAATCCGCACCTTCACCACCCGAATCGATACAGTTTTCGGCGTGACATTCTTGGTGCTGGCCCCGGAGCATCCCCTGGTTGCCGGATTAACTACCGATGATCGTCGGAGCGAGGTCGAAGCCTACGTTGAGCAGGCCCGCCAGACCTCCGAGGTGGAACGCCTTTCTACCGATAAGGAGAAGGCCGGCGTGTTTCTGGGGAGCTATGCCATCAACCGTCTCAGCGGGGACCGGGTGCCGATTTTTATCGCCGACTACGTTCTGACCACCTACGGCACCGGGGCGGTGATGGGTGTTCCGGCCCACGACACGCGGGACTTTGCGTTCGCCAAGAAGTACGGTTTGCCAATTCGTACCGTGATAGCCCCCTTGGAATGGGATGGCCGGGAACCGGCCGAGGCTTACATCGGCGACGGATTTATGACCAACTCCGGGCCCTACGACGGCATGACCGACCAAGAAGGTATTGAAGCCATTGCCAACGATTTGGAGCGCAAGGGCTGGGGCCACCGCTCGGTGTCCTTTCGTATTCGGGACTGGCTAATTTCCCGGCAGCGCTATTGGGGCACTCCCATCCCAATGATTTATTGCCCCAGTTGCGGGACCGTCCCAGTGCCGGAAGGCGACTTGCCGGTATTGCTGCCTCCCGACGCCGATTTCAAACCCACCGGAGAGTCTCCCCTGGCGTCAAACCCGGATTTTGTGAACACCAGGTGTCCCCAGTGCGGTGGTGAGGCCCGTCGGGAAACCGATACGATGGACACTTTCTTTGATTCGTCCTGGTACATGTTTAGATACACCAGCCCCCACTATGAGGAAGGCCCTTTCGATCCCAAGACGATCGAAGACTGGATGCCCGTAGACCAGTACACCGGCGGCGCCGAGCACGCGGTGATGCACCTTTTGTACTCCCGCTTCTTTACCAAAGCACTGCGGGACATGGGACTGGTGAGTTTTGACGAGCCTTTCCTGCGTCTGTTCAACCAGGGAGTAATCCTGGGTGAAGACCACGAAAAGATGAGCAAATCCCGGGGCAACGTGGTAAACCCGGATGAAGTTGTTGAGCAGATGGGCGCCGACGCGGTGCGCTGCTTTTTGATGTTCATCGGCCCCTGGGACCAGGGAGGCCCCTGGAGCGATGTGGGCATCAACGGCATTGCCAGGTGGCTGAACCGGGTCTGGACTCTGGTGGAGCGGGACCCCAGCAGCCTGGATGCCGGAAAAGCGGACCGGCAAGCGGTGCGAGATACAGTGCGTTTGCAGCATCAGACGGTGCGCAAGTGTTACACCGATTTGGACCGGTTCAAATTCAACACGGCGATTGCGTCGTTGATGGAATTCGCCAACCATTTGAGCAAAGTCTGGGCCGAGGCCAGTGTAGATTCAGTGACCTGGCGGGAATGCGTCAAGAATTTCCTGTTGATGCTGGCGCCCATCGCCCCGCACATTGCGGAAGAGTTGTGGGAGCGCACCGGCCACGAGTACAGCATTCATCAACAGCTCTTCCCCAAGTGGGACGACCAACTGGCCGCTGAAGACACGATTACTTTAGTAGTACAGGTTAACGGCAAAGTGCGCGATCGGATTGAGGTGCCGGTGGACATCGATCAATCGGCGGCGCAGGAACTGGCCCTGTCCAGCCCCAAGGTGAAACCGTACATCGAAGGCAAAACGGTGAACAAGGCGATCTACGTGCCCGGACGCCTGGTCAACGTGGTGGTGGGGTAGCGCGCCTAACAAAATGAAATGCAGGTTGACGCAAGGGGCGAGGAAATCCCCCTGAGGCCCCCTTTACGGGCTTTGCCTCAAAAGTGTCAATCGTGTCCTGTGATTGAGGTCAGGAGCCGGTTATTGATGCTTCCCTGAGCGTGGCGAAGGGTCTAAAATCGAGTGAATTAGATTTCCCGTAAGCCCAAAATCACCTTTGAGGCAAGGCCCCCTTTGCAAAGGGGGATGGGGGATTTTAGATTCCTCACTACTTAATTTCCTTTGAAAAAGCAGTTAGCCATTTTGTAAGAGACCCTTAGCACACGACGAAGAAATCCTGGGTTCCGATGTAGGTAAACCAGTAGGGGCGCACAGCCGTGCGCCCCTACGTTAATCCCCGGTCGCGGAGGACTGTCAGGCCGTGCGCCCCTACGTCGTTATGCACAATATTGAGCCTTATTTGGAAATTGCGGCCAGCTGCTCAAAATAATCGGGGAAGGTCTTGGAGACGCAGGCCGGGTCGTTGATAATGATCTCCGATTCGCCGAGAGCGGCCAGCGAGAAGCTCATGGCCATCCGGTGGTCGTTGTAGGTATCGATAGTCGCCGCCTTGATGCGCTCCGGCGGCGTAATCTCCAGGTAGTCGCTCCCCTCGATTACCTCGGCCCCCACCTTGCGCAGTTCCGCCGCCATCGCCGCCAGCCGGTCGGTTTCCTTGACCCGCCAGTTGTGCACGTTGCGGATGGTGGTCTTACCCTTGGCGAACAGCGCGGTGGTGGCCACCGTCATCGCGGCGTCGGGTATACGGTTCAAGTCCAGGTCCACACCATGCAGGTCGCCACGGCTAACCTCGATCCAATCGGCCCCTCTTTTAACCACCGCTCCCATCTGCTCCAGAACGCTGGCCAACTCCACGTCTCCCTGAACGCTGTCGGAGCCGACGCCGTTAACCCGAACGGTGCCGCCCTTGATGGCCGCCGCCGCCAGGAAGTAGGTTGCCGAAGAAGCGTCGCCCTCGACCAGGGCTTTGCCCGGAGATTGGTATTGCTGCTTTCCGGGTACTCGGAAGCTCTGGTACCCGGAGTGTTCCACCACGCCGCCGAAACGCCGTATCACGTCCAGGGTTATATCGATATACGGTTGGGACACCAGTTCGCCCTCTACCTCGATGAGCGTGTCCTGCTGGGCCAGGGGGGCGGCCAGCAGGAGCGCCGTGAGGTACTGGCTGGAAATATTGCCGCGAATCGATACCTTGCCGCCGATCAGTCCGTCGGCGTGTATCCTGACGGGAGGGTAGCCCTCGGATTTCAGGTACTCGATCCTGGCGCCGATCTGGGCCAGCGCATCCACCAGGTCTTTGATCGGGCGCTCCCACAAACGGGGTTCTCCGGTGACGGTGAATTCCCCTTTCCCCAGGCATAAGATGGCGCAGAGAGGGCGGGAGCCAGTCCCGGAGTTACCCAAGTACAATTCGCCGTGGGTGGCCGGCAGGGGTCCGCCCATACCCTGCACCTGGCATCGGCTTTTGTCCTGAGAGAGAGTCAGATTTACGCCCAATTGCCGGAGGGCGGTGATCAGGTGGCGGGTGTCGTCGCTGTCCAGCAGGTTGTAGACCTCGGTAGTTCCTTGGGCTAGCGCCGACAGCAGCAATAGGCGCAGTGACAGGCTCTTGGAGCCGGGGAGCTGTATCTCTCCCTGTATATGCCTGATTGGTTGTAGAGTTAGCTGGTCCATGTTCTAGGCCCCGTATCTACCCTATTGTGACTCTTCACGCGCGCCGGTTAGATAACTGCAATTATAGATGTACCTTGTGCGGGGGTCAAAGCGCCCAGTGATACAGAGCCGCCGGTTATCATCGATAGGTTGGTTGAGTAGCGAAGCGTATCGAAACTAACCGCTGCTCGAATCGGTCGTAAATCGTCAATGCCGGTCGAGTAGGCCGTAAGGCCGTATCGAGACCCATTGGGGTAAGGGGAAGTCTTTGATGCCGTGTCCGGGCAACCAATCGGTAGTGTGTTAGTTCAGTTCTCGTCATTCCGGCGCAAGCCGGAAACCATTGAGCGTCTGAACAGCGATTGTATCTGGACACCGGCCTTCGCCGGTGTGGCAAAGTGCTGTTCTTGGATACCAAATTGAACCACTACCCACTGCTGGGTGTAATTGACAAGCAAATAGGGCTGGGCTATAGTACCATGGCAGTCAGCACAGCGATGGCTGGTTGCTTCCTTAAAAATTGAAGCTACTCCCAAGGAATCGTCAGGGTTAAATGGGGAAGACGGTGTAAATCCGTCACGGTTGCGCCACTGTGTGTGGGGAGTTGGTCGAGTTAATGCCACTGCTCAAAGGTCTGAGCGGGAAGGCATCGGTCCAGCAGTGATCCGCGAGTCAGGAGACCTGCCCGGGGAGATTGGACCTGCTCTGCGCCAACAGATAGGGTTCACCGTCGGCCTTGCCCGCACTTTGAAAGCAAAGACTGCGCCACCAAGCCCCCTGGAGTTGTTAAGCCGGGGGGCTTTATTCAATTAACGTCTTATGCCAAACCCGGGATGGTTCACCGGGAAGGCTTTATAGGAAGAACAAACCTAGATGTCTCTGGTACAGCAATACGCCCTGCTCCCGGATGAAATTGACCGGGAAAGCCTGAAAATGGTGCAGGCCAGCCTGCCCCAGACCTTGGAGTTGAGTCCCAAGGAGCACTACGTTTTGTGCCGCATCGTGCGGGCGGAAGGCGACGCCGGTATTGCGGAGTCCGTAAAATTCAGTCCTGGCGCAGTGGAATCAGGATTGTCGGCGTTGCAGTCGGGCGGCGACGTGATTACCGACGTGCGCATGGTGGAGATGGGTATTTCCAAGCCATTATTGCGCAGACATCAATTGTCCACCAAGTGCTTGATTGATGCGCCGGAAGTGGCGGCCCGCGCTGAACGGGAGGGCACCACCAGGTCGGTGGCTACGGTGCGGGAACTGGCCCCCTACATGGATAACGCAATTGTGGCGGTGGGCAATGCTCCCACGGCGCTGCTGGCGCTGCTGGACTTGATCGATGAAGGGGCGGTGCACCCGGCCCTGGTCATCGGAATGCCAGTGGGGTTTGTGGCCTGTGCTGAGTCCAAGGACGAGCTGGTCAAAAGGGACCTATCCTACATCACCGTGCTGGGTCGTCGGGGGGGCAGCTCGGCGGCGGCCGCCACGGTGAACGCGTTGCTGGACTTACTAAACGTCGATCAGGCCAAAGATTGACCGGGAGATAGCGTGGCCTTACCAAACTACCCGCTAAACGATCGGGTCAGCCAGGGCAACGGCACTAGGGCTAAACCTGGCGATTCGCGCTGGGGAGTGATTTTGCTCTGCCACGGCAGTCAGCGAGGCACCAGCCGTGAGGAATGCTCCTGTGCCTGGGCCGCGGAAAACGGCCAGTGGCCAGGTTGGTGCCGTGATTGTCCCAGTACGCCCCAGGGCTTGACCGATGCTTCTCAGAGGCTGCAAGCGCAGTTAGGGCAGCCCAACGCTCAAGTGCTGCTGTCCTGTCTGGAGTTCATCCAGCCCCACCCCGACCAGGCTCTACAAATACTTTCGGAGCAGGGGATGGCGCAGGCGGTGATCATGCCTTTCCTGCTGGGCCAGGGTAAACATGCCACCGAAGAGATGGGCGAGGTCTTGGCGGATTTGCAGGCCAGCTTGCCGGAAATGAGGCTGCTTTTATCGCAGGGCCTGGGTTCAGACCCACGGCTGGCTGATCTGGTGGCGGGTCGCGTGGGTCGCGGGTGCGGTTACCCGTCCTT
>JACZRM010000008.1 GCA_022576105.1 Chloroflexota bacterium
GGGCTTCGGGCCCTCTATCGGCAGCAACGGCTCGACCCGCTCCCATAGCGACTCAGGAATACGCCAGTTTACGTCTACCTCCGGATTGTTTACCCCACCCATCGTCTTCCACCTCACGTATTTGAAGAAAGACTAACAAATATTTCATGTTTTGTTCAAGGTATTCGGATAGGCTCTTAGTAGAGTCGGAGGATTCAGCCAGTTTGGACGAGATGGCTGAGGGAGAGTCATTAGAAAAGATTAAAGCGCAGCGGCATCTACTTTACCAAGCTGCTGATGAGTTAATTCATGCCAGAAAAATTGGCCAACCCGAAGCAACAAATGTTAGCTTGACAGCCCAATTAAATGCCGCAGAGCGAATATTTGTCGGCCTGGTAGAAGCAGCCCTTTCCGAAGAGATTGAAGAGCTGAGTGAACGTCGAGAATCTGCTGATGCGGTGTCGGTGCGTGCTACCACAATTATTGTAGTCGTTAGCGTCCTGGGAGTGCTTGCTATCATCCTGCTCGGCTATTCCAGCACTCGGTACATTGATGGTCTCATGGCCGAGCGCCGGCGGGCGGAACAGGAACTGAAACAAGCCCATGAAGTAGCCATCGAGGCTTCCCGGGCCAAGAGTCGGTTTCTCTCCAGCATGAGCCACGAAATCCGCACGCCTATGAACACAATCATCGGTTTGACTGAATCGCTGCAGCGGACCCAATTGGCGGACAAGCAGCGACAAAACCTGAGAATCATCCAACGGGCGGGCGATGCCTTGCTATCGATAATTGACGATATTCTCGATATTTCCAAGGTGGAGGCCGGACTGATTGAATTAGAAACATTGGATATCGAGTTGGCCAAACTGGTAGAGGAAACCACTGAGTTTTTCGCGATACAAGCCAGAAATAAGGGGCTAGAGCTTAATTGCCTGGTGGACCCGGACCTGCCTTCTCACATAGTTGGAGACCCAACGCGCTTGCGCCAGATTATCGTGAACCTGCTTAGCAATTCGTTAAAATTCACCAAAGAAGGTCGTATCGACGTAGTCGTTGAAAGAGATATTACTTCCTTCGACCAAACGCATATTGTGTTTCGCGTATCCGACACGGGCATCGGAATCCCGGAAACCAAGCTGGAATCAATTTTCGATAGCTTTACCCAGGCCGACTCGACCACCACCAGAGAATATGGAGGGACCGGCCTGGGACTGTCCATAAGTGAGCTATTGGTCGAATTGATGGGAGGTCGTATATCGGTTGAAAGTAAAGTGGGACAGGGAAGCTCATTTAGCTTTTCCCTCCCACTAGAAGCCATTCAGATCACGGAAGCTGATACTCAACCTCAGATCTTGGATGAGAAGACGTTGATTGTGGATGACAACTCCGGGCTGCAAATATACATGAAGCATCTACTGGCCGAGTGGGGCATCCAGGCGGAGACGGTTGCAAATGGAACCCAGGCACTAATCGAACTTGAACGCTGCGCAGACCAGAATGATTCATACAAACTGCTGTTACTTGACCGGTGGTTGCCCGACATCGACGGACTGGACCTGGCGGCCCAGATTCGTAGTAATGAAAAATTCAGGGATATGGAAATTATCTTGGTCACCGCCGCACCGGATGTCAAACTTTCCGAAACCAATCTGGAGCGATTAGGTATCAGGTATTGCATACCCAAACCCTTCAAACGCCTGGACCTTTTCCAGGCGATCGCCAACACTGTGGGGTTCGAATGTACTGAACCGAAGGCCACCGAGCCAGAACCCACTGATTTCATAGATGCTGACCGCGAGCTTGAAGATGATCGCGACCTGCGAATTCTGCTGGTTGATGATTTTGAAGACAATTGGCTGGTGGTTCAGTCCCATTTGGAAGATACCAACTTCCGCATCGACAGCGCCGAGAGCGGTGAGATCGCGGTCGAGAAGTTCTTGACCAATAAATACGACCTGGTGCTGATGGACATTCAAATGCCAGGAATGGACGGATACGCCGCCACCAAAATCATCAGGGAATGGGAGATAAAGCAGGGGGCTGCCCAGACACCTATTATCGCCCTCACAGCCAACGCTCTTAAACAAGATGAACAAGACAGTATTGATGCAGGCTGTACCGCCCACATTAGTAAGCCGATAAAAAGAGCGACATTAATGCGAGCCATATCTTTGTGCATTAAATAGGAGACCACATGAGCACACCTAACCCGACCAATGGTGATGGAACGATCGTAGTCCGGGTGGAACCGCGGCTGCAGAAAATACTCCCCAATTTCTTAGCGAAAAGGAAAGAAGACCTGGTGTCCATGGCTGAAGCGTTGCAACGGGGTGATTACGAGACGATTAGGGTGTTCGGTCATCGGATGAAAGGTACTGGGGGGTCTTATGGGCTGGACTGGATAAGTGTCACCGGCAAGTCTCTGGAGGATGCCGCCAAGAATAAGAATGGGGTATTTGCAAAGGCACTCCTGGACAGCTTCTCGGATTATTTGAAAATGATCATTGTGGTTTATGAATAGTTTTCAAAGCGGACCTACGGTCTGGGCGCTTTGTGAACGCACAATATTCTAATCGGGCCCCCGGGGAAGGTGGATTACTTTAACTCGTATATCTAAGGGTCCTAAACGAGGAGAATTCGTGGAAGTATTAATCGTAGATGATTTTTTGGACAGCGCGATCATTACCCAAGCATCCCTGATTGCGATGGACAGCGATTTGACGGTGCATACGGCGGAATCGGCCGCTGAAGCCCTGCAGCATTTGAACGTGGACCATCGAGAAAGTGGAACTTCCGACACTGACCTGATCTTGATGGACATTGATATGCCGGAGATCGACGGAGTTGAAGCCTGCCAGATAATTAAAGGGGACGAGCGCTTCAAGGACATTCCAATAATCATGGTAACCAGCTTTGATGACATAGGATATCTGAAGGATGCCTTTGCCGCCGGCGCGATGGACTACGTCACCAAACCAATTAACGATATTGAACTGGACGCCAGGGTGCGCTCGGCGTTGAGTCTGAAGGCCGAATCAGATGCCCGCAAGGTAGCCTATAAAAAGCTTGAGGCAGAATCTCTGGCTAAAACCCAGATCCTGTCAACCGTTTCCCACGAGCTCAGAACGCCTTTAACCAGCATCATGGGCTACATTGACATGCTGGTAACTCGCCGAGAGGTAGTTGGGTCGCTTACCCCGCGGGAAGAAGAGTACCTGCAATTCGTTAGTGAGGAATCCCACCGGCTGAAGGCGTTGATCGATGATCTTCTAGATGTAACGAAGTTGGAAGCGGGTAAGTTCAAACTAATTCCCACCGAAATTGAGGTCAAGCCTTTAATTGAGCAAGTCATTTTTTCATTGCAGAACCAGGCCGACGAAAAGCGCATATCTGTCAAATTAAAAGTGCCCAGTACCTTGCCAAAGGCAACCGCAGATCGTCTCAGGTTATCCCAAGTCGTAACCAATTTGCTCAGTAATGCCTTAAACTATTCCGATCACGGGGCGACTGTGACCATTACCGGCCGAGTTTGCGATGGTTTCCTGCAATTTAACGTAGCAGATACCGGTACTGGAATCTCTGATGCCGATCAGGAAAATGTGTTCAGCAAATTCTTCAGAGCTGACAACTCTTCAACCCGAATTGTACCGGGAATCGGCCTCGGGCTTTTCATCACCAAGCTGCTGGTTGAAGCCCTGGGCGGGCGCACCTCTGTGAAAAGCAAATTAGGAAAAGGCAGCACGTTTAGCTTCACGCTACCCCTAGCACTACCCGAGCCCATACAGTAGGGAGGTACCCATGGCAAAAATATTAATTGCTGAAGATGAATACCATATCCGGAAATTGTTGGTGGACATACTGGCCGCCGCTGGCCATGACATTGTCGAAGCGGAAAACGGAGGTATCGCGCTGGACCGGGCCTGGAGCGAACATCCGGACCTGATTCTGCTGGACGTTATGATGCCAGTGATGGACGGATTTGGGGTTTTGCAGGGGCTACGGGAGAACTCCTTTACCGAAGATACGCCGGTAATATTGGTTACTGCGGTGGACCCGGAAGATGCCGAGCAACAAGGAATGGAGTTGGGGGTACAGCATTTCATAGCCAAACCATTGGTGCCCGACATGGTGGAAGCGGCGGTCAGGTCCGCCCTGCGCGGCATCGATACTACCGATGCGCACGTTAGGCTCGGCAATTCCATGCTGGACGAGAAACTTGGAGGGGGTATCCCGCTAGGTTCGTTAACCTTGATCGAAGGAGCCTCTTCAGCCGGTAAGAGCGTCCTTTGTCAGCATCTGATCCACGGGGCGCTGGAAATGGGGCAAAGGGTGGCCTGCTTTACCTCCGAAGACAGCCAGCGCAGTCTGATTTCCCAAATGGCCTCAATCGGCATGTCGGTATCCAGTTATATTTGGACCGACAAGCTCACGGTGTTCCCAATTGAGGGACCCAAACCTGGCGACATAGGCGGCAATCTACTAAACGACCTGTCGCTCAAAATGAATAGCCTCCCCAAGGAAACCAAGCTATTGGCGGTAGACTCAATTACCAGCCTGGCTAGTATCAGCGACGAACGTGAAGTTGCCACGTTCTTCGCTCAGTGCAAACAACTGTGCGCTGAGAAAAAGACCATTGTGTTGGTCGTCCACTCCTTCGCCCTGGACGAGAAAATGCTGATCCGTTTGCGATCACTATGCGATGCGCACCTGAAGTTGACCGTTGAAACCATGGGTGATCGGCAGTTTCGGGTCATGGAGGTTTGCAAGATACGCAACGCGAATCAGAATACGGGAAACGTTGTCACCTTTGAAGTAGAAGCCGGGTTCGGAATTAAAATAGTCCCTTATTCTAAAGCCAAAGCCTGAAGAAATACCCCAACTTTTCAGCTAAGTTGGGCGGTAGTCTTATTGTTGGGCGCGGAGCTATTGATGTTCTCCCTTGAATCAAATCCAGCGGAAGTGAGGGTGCTCCGATACAATTTATGAGCGAGGAGGACTAGACCTGCACCCAAGAGCAGCTAATTCAGGCGTGGTCAATCGTTCACCCTTTGACAAAGACAAGCCCCCAGGGAAAGGCGTGATTCCAGATTCCCGGGGGGATTGCCGTGTGTAATCAGACGGGCATGGCCCACTCTAACTATTTCAACGAATCATCCGTCAGCTCTACTATCTGGAGCAAAGACGGCAGATCAGGCCGGAAAACAAGACGCCACGCCTCCATGCCGTTTTGTCTTGCAGTACCGCCAGCCCAACCACCCGCCTCGTCAATGATTCGGTAAATCTCCTCTGGTGTTGCGCCAGCTCCATGGGCAGCGTGAACATGAATCTGAATATGATACACCGGGTTTCTCATTGCCACGTAGCCCGCTATCCTGCGTAGCTCCTCGTGCTTTCGATCTTCGCGAGAGAGGTCGCGATGTTGGGCCTCCCATCGGTCATTTCGAGCCTTGAGAGCATCGAAGTCCACCTCGGCCAGAAAATCGTGGGCACTGACGCGAAAACCGCTGATTCTAGTAACTCTTTCCTTCTCCGCTTGTTTTTCCTCTTCAGTTGGCATCGCTGGTTCACTCCTACTAAATTTAATAGCTTCTAAGATTTCCCAAAACGGCACGCGCTTGAATCGTTTATCTCACGTGGGATTGATCGAGTCGGCAGCCATTCATCTAACGCTCTCTAACGGCCTTCCTTGATCCAATCGGACACTCGTTCGCCGATCATTATTGTCGTGGCGTTGGTGTTGGCGCGAATTACGTCCGGCATCACCGAAGCGTCGACTACCCGCAGCCCCTCCATGCCGTGGACCCGGCAATATTGATCGACCACGGCCATGGGATCGGTTTTCGGCCCCATCTTGCAGGTACCGGACAAATGTTGACCGATCCACACATTTTCCATCAGCCAAGAATCCAATGCCTCATCGGAGGCCAAGTCCTGTTCGGTGGGAGAAATCAGGCCATCGACTATATTGCGAAAGGCCTCATGGTCCATAAGTTTCAGGGCGATGCGCACCCCTTCCCTCATTCGTTCCCGGTCCCAGGGCTCTTCAAGATAGCGGCAATCGATGAAAGGCTGAACGTTGGGGTCAACGGAAGTGAGGCGCAACTCTCCTGAACTTATCGCCAGCTCCATCATGCAAGTTAGCCGGATACCCTCCCGGGCAAACGGGTCACCACCCAGCGGAGTGGAAAAGGACGATGGAAAGATCTGCATGTCATTCCGGTGGTCGGAGCCGGCGGCGGTATAACGCAGCACCGTCTGAATTCTCGGCGCGTCGGGGTCCAGCAGGAAATCGTCCTTGACGGCAACCCGGATCGGGACCAATGGATGGTCCCGCAGGTTCTGGCCTACACCGGGCGAGTCCTTGACTACCGCAATGCCCAGACCCCGCAACTGAGCCTGCGGGCCAACCCCGGATAGCATCAATATTTGCGGTGAGCCGATGGCGCCGGCGCTGAGGACGATTTGATCACCTTCCACGGTGAATACTTCCCCGCCGCTCTCTACTTCCGCTCCGGCGGCCCTCACGCCTTGGAAGAGGATTCTCCTGACGGTCACGTTGGGCTTGATGGTCAGGTTGAGCCGGTGGCGGTTGGAAATGATGTAGGTCAAGGCGGTACTCATCCGAACACCATTGGGGTTATTCATTGGGAATGGCCCGATGCCACCCGAGTCCGGGTGGTTATGGTCGTAGGTTTCCGGGTACCCGGCGTCCAGACAAGCCTGATGAAATGCCACCTGTAGGGGCGACCATGCTTCCCGCTGGTGGCGGCGCACGGGAATCGGACCGTCGAATCCGTGGAAATCGTCCCGGATATCGGTGTCAGTCTCCAATTTTCTAAAATAGGGCAGCAACTTCAGGTAAGCCCATTCCTCATTCCCCCAGGAAGCCCAGCGGTCGTAGTCCTCCGGGACTCCCCGCAGAAACACCTGACCGTTGATGGCGCTGGTGCCGCCGACCACCTTGCCTCTGGGTACCGCCACCGGCGCCGACTGCACGCGGGTGCCTCTACCTTCAAAGGACCAGTTGTGGGGAGCGCCGTTCTTCGACGCCGTGGGGGCGTACCCGTACTTCAAGTCATCCGGAGTCTGTTCCAGGTCAGGATAGTCCGGGCCCGCCTCCAGAAGCAGTATTGAAAGTTCCGGGTCCTCCGACAGGCGTGCGGCCAAGACACAACCCGCCGATCCCCCGCCGATTACAATGAAGTCGTATTTCATCTGCTCCTACCCAATGCTACTTCACCGCCAGCACATCAAACGCCCATTTTGGGTCTGATACCGCAATACACTATACCACCCAAAAAGCAGCGTGATAACCGTCTTTCAACAATACAAACGGGTGACTTGCTGGCCTTTGTTTAGGTGACGATTGCCGGTCTCAGCCAGTGCACCGACCAGTAGATTCGTGCCAGCTAGACCTCAATTTCCAGCTGCTGAAATAGGGGCGCCACGTTCTCTGCCTGTTCCACAGCCAGCAGTTTTTGTTCCAGGTCCAACACCCGGTCGGCGCTCACCCGCAGCCCAACCAGGGTTCGAAATTTCTCCTGAATCTCGTCCTCACTCATTAACGGGTAACGCAGGTTTTGACGTATCACCTCTCCGCTGCCGGTGCGCACCGTGATGCCCATTTCCAGCCGCTCCGCCATGCTCCCCGGTTCAGCTCGCGGAATAATCATGATGCGGGCCCGCTCCTGAAAGGCCTGGCAACGGGGGTCATCCAGGTAGGATGGATCGTGGATATGGTTGAAAGTAATCTCTCCGTAGACGGCGGCCAGCGTCAGTATTGTCTCCATGTGCACCGAGGGGTGATGGTTGGTCTTTACCGTCTGATACGCGGTCCGAGAGACCGACACTTCGACCTGGTCGATATCATCGGCGGTCAACTCGTTGCTCTTCATCAACTGAAGAAAGGCATACAGCGGCGTCTGGTCCGGCCCGCCGACGGGGTAGCGCTTGTAGGCAACCTCGCGCATCAGGTACTCTTCACCCAATCCCTCAATGACATCGTGCCCAGCCCTGGGCAGCCCCAGGAAAGCATCGAAGAAACCGTTTTCAATGGTCATAATTTCCCGAGGCCCATGGAACCCTTCTCGCGCCAAAAGAGCGGACACCACCGCGGCTTCAGCGGCCCGACCGTGGTTCAATGACTTGATCTGGTGGGTCTCATCCCGGTGGTGGCTGGATAGCCCGCACGCTCCCGAGGCAGCCAGGCCCAACGCGTTCTCCATCTCGTCCTCGTTCAGACCCAGCAGCAGACCTGAACTTACGGTCGCGCCCATGGTGCCCCCAACGCTGGCGGCGAATTGATTCCTGGTGCCGTAGCGCCCCAGCACACTTTGGAAACGGGCCGCCACTTCTGAACCCAGCGTCAAGGCCCGCATGAACTCTTTTCCGGTGGCGCCCACGTGCTGGGCCACCGAGAACGCCGCCGGCACCGTGGTGGCGGCGTAGTGACCGGTCCCCTGCTGACCCGTGGAATCTACCTCGTCGCCGTGGGCGATAGACCCGTTGGCCAGGGCCGCGTTGGTAATCGTGGTCCGCAGGGGCAGCCCAACGATACTGCACTGCCCGGCTCCCCCCAACCTGGCCGCCAGGTCCGCCACCGGACGGCAGGAAGGCAGCGGAGCACTGGCAATCATCCCGCCTAACTGATCATAGAGGAGGGTAACGGTTTCCCGGCGAACCTCTTCGGGGATGTCCTCATACCTGGTGCCACCCACCCATTGACATATTTGGGCGGTTGGGCCATTAGCTTCAGCCATGATTATCTCCTTTTAATGTTGAAATATGGTCTGGTTAATCAGGCAACCTTTTAACGGTCAGGGCCTGGAGGAGACTCGACCACATCTAATTTGAGAATGTGGGCGAGTCCCTGCCTCGAGTTTGGTCAGGTACGAGTCAGCAGTTCCAAGATATGTCCGTCAAGGTCTACAAAATAGACGCCCCGTCCATCCCGACGATGGTTGATGGCCATGTCATCCAATTCGCGCGGGCCGCTGCCGTAAGCAATACCCTCCGCCTGGATCCTGCCAAAGATGGCGTCAAATTCTTCATCGCTAACATGAAAAGCATAGTGATGACTGTCAAACTCGTCCCGATTGTCAAAGTCCAGGGTCAGAGTGTCGTTCACTTGAACCGGGGCGAAATGACCAGCGGGACCTTGGTAGGTCAATCCGAAGATGTTAACGAACCACCGTGCCGAAGCTTCCTTGTCGTGGGCCGGTACAATGGTGTGATTAAGCGTAATCGCCATGAGCCACCTCCGTTAGTTCTGCACATTTTGAGTTCTTGGGATAGCTTACCGTGTATTTGACCCCACTTTCTTCCAGTTAGGTCGGCAACGCCGCTTCGGTCATATCGCTGGGCAGCTCCAGCTCAACCGCATTGGCGTTGAAGGACAACATGGCGTAGTAACCCATGAGAGTAGTCAATTCGGCGAATCCCGGTCTGCCGAACTGGTCCAACGCTGCTTGGAAGGTCTGCTGGCTAATCCGATGGGTCTGGAAAAACTCCGTGCCCAGGTTGATCACCGCGGCTTCGTCGGAGGCCAGGGCAGGCAGCGGTTGGTTGTCTCGCAGGGCGTCAACCAGCGCGTCGCTGAGCCCTTCCCTACGTCCGGAAGCGGCGTGGGCGTTCCAGATATACTGGCAGTCCATTGCTCTGGCCGCGGTCAGCATGGCCAGCTCCTGAACTTTCTTGGACAGACTTGACTCCTTCCGGAGAAAGTCGGACAGGTGCATCGCCCGCTTGGCCATTTCCGGGCTGTTTTTCAGGACCGAAGTGGGACCGGACCCAATACCCCCCGGAGCTGCGGCTACCTCATCGAAAGCTGCTCGATGCTGCTCCGCGACTTGATCTCGGCTAATCTGGGATAGACGGCTCATGAATGCTCTCCTTGTCGCCCCGGCCAGGGCACTTGTGGGCTGACAACGCCAGCCGGTCGGCCTGTCGGTTCCGGTGCCGGTCGGTTCCGGTTCGCCGGTCGGTTCCGGTTCGCCGGTCGGTTGATGAAAGGGATGATACTCTGGCTCTGACCATACGACAAGTCGGCCGGCAGCTCCGCATGGGGTGAGAATGGATAAATCTCCCCTGGGCTATTTCCTTGATTAACAAATCGGGCACCTGGTACCAATTCGCCTCAAATCTAAAAACGACAGGTAGGGCGCAAGGCATTGCCTCCCTACAAAACAGGTCGCATTCAGGCAGGTGCGGCAGCAGAGATCCGTCAGTCGCAGGTCTGGAGTGGAACTGAACTGACTCTTGCCATATACTCTGCTATGACTGAGTCACCCGGCCATAGGCCCGGCTCCTTGCCTGGCAATACCGGGGGCCTAGGGCAGCGCAGACCCCGCAGGCAGCACCGGAGGCAGCAATGGACCATTTTGAAGTTGGATTGTTCGACTGGATCGACCGGGGCCAGGCGCCGCTCCACGACTTGTACCAGGATCGGCTGCGACTCCTGGAGGCGGCGGACTCCGCCGGGTTCGTTGGCTACCATCTAGCTGAGCACCACTTCACGCCGCTGGGCATGGCCCCTTCTCCAGCGTTGTTCCTCTCGGCGGCGGCCCAACGCACTCGCCACATCCGCCTGGGGCCCCTGGGCTACTTGCTCCCCCTCTACGACCCCCTGCGGCTGATCGAGGAAGTGTGCATGCTGGACCACCTCTCCAATGGCCGTCTGGATTTAGGATTCGGACGGGGTATCTCTCCCTACGAGCTGGGGTACTTTGGAGTTGACAGCGCAGATTCACGCTCAATTATGGATGAGTCGTTGGCGGTGTTGATCGAGGGCATGACCCACCAGCGGCTGACCTACCGAGGGAAGTATTTCCAGTACGACGACGTTCCCATGGAGTTGAATCCTTTTCAGCAGCCCTACCCGCCCCTGTGGTACCCCACCCGTTCAATCGACAGCGTCAAGCAAGCGGCCGGGCAGGGCTACAACTGCGTCACCATCGGCCCAGCCTCCGAAGTCAGGCAGAATGTGGAGGCGTATTGGGAAACCTGGACCGAGCACCAAGAAGACCCGGACCGATTGAACTCTCACGTTTTGGAACCCAAGGTGGGCGTAATGCGTCAGGTGCTGGTGGCTGATACCGATGAGCAGGCTCTGGCAACCGCTCAGGCTGCCCACGGAGACTGGTTCCATTCCATCACCAAGCTCTGGCACGCGCACGGCGACCATGGCCCGGACGAGCACTTTGGGTGGGAAGCGTTGATCCAGGACCGGGGCATGATCTACGGCTCGCCGGCAAGCGTGAAGGAACAGGTGGATCAATTAATGGGGGAAACCGGGTGCAATTATCTGGTCTGCGCCTTTGCCTGGGGGACCTTGACCAGCGAACAGTCCCTTTATTCAATGAAACTGTTCGCTCAGGAAGTGAAGCCAATTGCCACCGGAAGTCCCGTCTCTTGATGTGAAACTCCAGGCAATGCGGCTATTCGCTAAAGAAGTGATGCCTATCCCCAACGGAGGCCCCGCATGAAATTTCTGGCTATGACTCTTATCTCCCACCTCCCCGATCCCATCACCGGGATCCAGCCCTCCACTACTGAGCGCTTGCGGTCGGTGGTGGACACCGCGGTTCTGACTGAAGAGCTGGGCTTCGACGGGTACGGCGTTGGGGAACGACACGAGCGCCCGTTTATCTCGTCGTCGCCGCCGGTCGTCCTCAGCCACATCGCCGCGCGGACATCGACCATCAGGCTGTTTACCACGGTGACCACGCTGAGCCTGCTGGATCCGGTACGCGCATTTGAGGACTACTCGACGCTGGACCATCTCTGCGGAGGCCGGCTGGAGCTAATCATCGGCAAGGGCAACGGGTCAGCCCAAGCCCAGCTATTTCATGTCACCACTGAGGACCAGTGGGAGCGCAATCGCGAGGGCTACGAGCTGTTCCGCCGGCTGTGGCGGGAGGACAAAGTGACCTGGTCTGGCCAGTTCCGCCCGTCGCTGGATGCCGCCGAGACCTGGCCGCGTCCGTTGCAGCAGCCGATCCGGGTCTGGCACGGCAGCGCGACCAGCCAGGCTTCGGTGGAGCTGGCGGCCAAGTGGGGCGATCCGCTGTTCTCGGCCAACGTCACCAATTCCATTGAGCCTTACGCCGAGCTGGTCCGCCACTACCGGGAATGCTGGGCGTCCCACGGCCATGATCCAGCCGACGCGTTGGTCGGGGCCGGCACCGCCGGTTACTACTGCGCCAAGACCTCGCAGGACGCCATCAAGACCTACCGCCCAATTTTCGACGCACGGCTGGCGGCGATGAAATCGCGGGGCATCCCGCCGGTGTTCCACTCCCTGGAGGACGCAATTGAGCGCAGTTCGGCCCTGGTGGGCAGCCCCCAGCAGATAATCGACAAGGTACATCGCTACCACCAGCAGTTGGGGCACGAGGTGCTAAATTTGAACGCCGATGGGGTCGGCCTGACCGCTTCGCAGCACCGCGCGACGCTGGAGTTGTTTCAGAGTGAAATTGCTCCAGTACTGCGCCGGGAGATTCCCAGCCGGCCGTTTCCAACTGCTCCCGGGTGATTGACTTGGCGTAAGGAGTAGGGTCGAAATCAAGCATGATAACCAAGGCCCGGGCCGCGTAAGACCCCGGTAGAAATTGAATCCCGGCAAACTCGCTCCACGGCCAATCAGCCTGGCGCAGCAACTTCAATACCAATTTTGATAGACTCGCCCGCGGTCAGCGGCTTAAAAGCTCTCAAAACATTTTGGCTTTTACAACAGCGGCGCTGCGATCATCCACAATCCCCACGCGAAAAGAAGCAAACCCGTAACCCGACTTACACCGTGCCCCTTAGGAGCAACTTTTTCAAATAGTACGAAGCTAGCCAGCACAGCGATCCAAAGAAGGTTCATTACTCCCAGCACGAATAAAAGTGCCATCAAGGTCCAACAGCAGCCCAGGCAGAACGTGCCGTGGCGGAGTCCCATCACCAGGGCTCCCTTTGGTCCCTCCCTCCACTCGGTCATGAAAAATCCCAGGGGAGACCGGCAATGCTTCAGGCAGGCATATTTAATGGGACTCCATTGGAAAAGTCCTGCCGCAATAAGGAGACTTCCCCCCACGAAAGGGTTGGCGCTGGCCATTGTCGGTGATAGCATTGCGCCGGCGTTAAGCACCCATTGGGCCAGGGTTGCAGCGGCTGCGAAACCGACCCAAACCAGCACATACCCTGAAACAAATGTAGTGGTGGGCACGAAGGGTTGCCGCTTTTCTAAGCGCTTTCGGTTAATGGTGGCGAAGGTAAGAATCGTAGGGGCTGCGGTGGGGACCATCATAGCGGTCATCATCACCGACCACATGATGAACATGAGCATGAAATCTATGGCCCCCCAAGCCCTGACTTGGGACATGGCCAGGTTCATGCCCGACGGCATCGACCCAGCATCCATGCTGTTTTGCATGTCCCAGGCCAGGTAAAGCAGGTAACACCAAGCCAACCCGGCGACCAGTATCAGGCCTACCGACACGACCGCGCGGTCCCGTCTGAGGATTGCCTCAAGCGGCGTTACGGCTGGCATGGGTGAACCTCTTATGGCCCGCTGTAGTCGAACGTGCCCACTAAAGAGGACTTGCCTGGGTGTTCATAGCTGAGGTCGGAATCGGTCAGCTTGAAGGTACTGGAACGTCGCACACTGGCGGCGCCTGCGCTATAAAACGGAACGGCTAGTCCAGTAACCTGAGTGTCCAATGGTGCCCCACCCATTGGGTTGGGCACCATTTCTTGGACAATTTCCAACAATCCCGGTACTGTGATGTGGTACCCGCCCTCCACCGGATCAAAACTGATGGGGACCTGTTTAGGGGGCAATGGATTGGTAATCAGTCCGCTAACTGCCGCAAACCAACTGCCTGCCTGGCCGGAGAGAATGGTGCCAAGCGCTTCCATTTGCTCCGGATTGGCTCGCTGGTCTATATACGTACCCATGGTCCAATTGCCATCAAAAAGATTCCCCGGGATCGAGAGAGTAAAAATCACGTTCAGATTGTCTAGCTGGGTGTTCCCGTAGTTCCCATTCTGGATGTTGAGACCCACTATGGCTTCACAAGGAGTTTGGGTAGGAGCGCCGCCAAAGTTACAGGGACATGTAAGCTCACAACTGCACACTTCCATCACGTTCCCGCGCATTCTCCAAGAATTGGCTGTAGTCATGAACCACCTCCACTTGAGTTTATCTCAACGTTAAATAACGGAGTTGGAGTATGGGGTTTTCCGGCGGTAGCCATTACCGCGGAAGGAATTACCAACCGTTTTACGCTTTGAACGCACTTTCCAAGGTAATCGAGGCTAACTCCGCAAGTTATAACACCCCCTACTGCGCATAGCGCATATTAGCACCAGATTCATGCGATAACAAGCACCCGAATTGACACATGGGAAGCCGCTCCCCGGCCAATCAGTCTGACGCAGCAACTTCAATAACAATTTTGATGGTCCGCTCCCGGCCGGTCAGCAGCTCAAAAGCCTGTTGGTAGTTGTCCAGCCCCGTTACCCGATGGGTCAGCAGCCGGGACAACCATCCCGGGTACTGGGACTCCGCCATCGCCAGGTCTCGCACCGCGGCCTCGTAGTGCTCCCGGGCCGCGTTGACGGTGCCGACCATCACCTTGTTCCCCAGGACAAACCCCAGGTTGAGGGCATCGGCCGGGACTTCCAACTTGCGGTCGCCGCCGGTCACGCTGGACAAAATCAGCACACCGTTTTTACCCAGCGCCCCCATGGCCTCAAACACCAGGGGAGAGAAGCCCGTTGCCTCAAACATCAGGTCAAAGGGCCCATACTTTGCTGACGCGTCGGCCAGGGACAGGTTCCTAGTGCTCTGGTAATGGGCGCCGATAGCTTCAACCAGGTCAGAGTTGAGATAGGGCGGTTCCTGCCGTCCCAGGGTAACCACCTCTAAGCCCTGTAGCCGGAAAACCAACGTTGCCAGCAAGCCAATAGTACCGGCGCCCAACACCGCGGCAACCCGGGGTTGCCATACCCGCAGCCGGCGCTGGATTTCGTAGGCCTGGGCTTTTCCTTTCTCGGCAACGCTCAGAGGCTCTACCAGAACGCCCACGTCTCGCAGACCACCGGGCACCCGCACTATGTTTTCGGGACCATCCACATAATTCTCGGTGAGAAAGCCGTGCAGCAGGTTGATGCCACGCTCCTGGTATTCGTCGTCGGTGGTCATGTCGGGCATCCCAATCAGGTCGTAAATGCTGCTGCCGGGACGCCGCACCCTGGCCACCACGTAGTCGCCCGGGGCCAGTTCGGTGACCTTTGGCCCAACTCGCTCAACCACACCGAAGCTTTCATGCCCCAGCACCAGAAAATCGTACCCCGGAGGGGCAGCGCCGTACTCGGCGGCGTTTATCTCCCGGTCAGTGCCGCACAGGCCAACCCGCAGCACCTTTACCAGCACCCCCCGGCCGTTGGCAACATCCTCCAGACCGGGCCTGGGCAACTCCACCAGATGAGTGCTGTCGGGCTTTCCGGGGAGAACTGCAATTGCCTTCATGGATTCCTCCAGACTACTTGATTAAGATGGCTGGTCTGAGCAAGCTTCGTACCGAGAGTTCCACCTCCAGTTCGGGCCAGGCACGCGTGCGGTTAATGACAATGTCGAAGTGGTTCTCTTGGGTCATAGTCGACTCCTTATCGTCCGACCCGCCCGGGCGGATAGACACTGTCAATCAAGTTGCCATCAATAGGGTCCACGCCCAGGAGAATAGACAGCGTCAATCCAGTAGCGATCAATAGCGTCCACAGGGCCGGCGCCGACGTCAATACCTGTTCCTTTTGGTGGGCCACCCGCGCCACCTCTGCCTGCCTACGAGGGATCCACCATGGACTGTAGCGGGCCTCCAGGAGGTAGAAAGTAACCCCCAGGCCAGCCCCGTAGGCCAGGTGGCCGATCAGGTTGGGGAAAGTAGTTGCCACCGCCCCCACAGTCCACTGGGGCGCTATACCCAAGAAGATTGGCATCAGGGTCAAGGGTCCCAGAATCGACCAGAAGAAGCCGTAGGACACTCCCCAGCCCAGGGCGGAGCCAACATCGTAGCTCTGGCGGTGGAAGAGCAGACCGTAGCTGGTGCCAATTATTACCGCAATTCCCAGATGCACGAAGAAACCGGCGACTGTGGAGGCCAACCCGATCAGGCTGGCAACGTTGGGGAGGAAGCCATTCTGAAGCATGACCAGGCTAAAGAGCAGGCCGCCCACCAGTCCCGCCAGCACGCTTCGCCCAATAATGCGCAACCCCTGGGTGCCTACGCCCTCTTCGTCGCGTCCTACCACGTAGTCGGAGAATAATAGCCGCACCAGCGCGCCCAGCCACTGGTAAAACAGAGCTATGGCCGCACCGAAAAGCAGGTAGCCGGGCAGCGTAGCGAAAGAGGCCTGGACTTCATTCAGTGACCAGGTCAGGCCAACGCCACCGAATAGCGGCACCAGGGTCAACGCACCGGCCACCCACCAGAAGAACCCGTAGACCGAGCCGCGAATCAGGCCCGCGCCGGCGCCGTCGGTCGGTCTGGAATAAAGCAGGGAGAAGACTCCACCCGCCAGCAGGCCAATGACCAGGGTAATCAACCAGGCAGCCAGGTGCGAACCGCAGGATGACATGGCTACAGAGGCCAGCAGTTGGTCTTGGGCGTTCAGCGCCGCACCCAGCAGCCCGGCGGCCAGCAGCCCGGCCAGCACGCCCCGCAAAAGAGCGCCGCCACTGAAGTGCAGCGTTCCTGCCGGTCTACGCCGCAACCAGCGCAGAAATACCAGGACCAACCCGGTAGCGCCACCGTACAGCACCAGGCCCAAATAAACCGGAAAGGCCGCCTGCGCTGAGTCTACATCCCAGGTCAGTCCCTCACCCCGCAGCAGAGGCAGCAACGTAAGGGGCCCCAGGTACCAGCAGAAGGAGCCGTACACCAGACCCCAGAACAGCGTCTCCCCAGCGCCGGGCCGCTGGTACCATACCAGAACGCCAAACCCGGCGCCAAGCACGGCGGCCAAGACCATCAGCACGATGAACCCGACCACGGCCGCGTCGGCGCGTACAATTTGAGCGATGTCCGGCAGCAGACCCATCTCCGACATAGCGGCCCCTAATAGCAGTCCGCCAACCAGTCCAGCCAGCGCTCCCGGCACCAGGGCGGTGCGCCAAACCTCAGACCATCGCATTAGGAGCCTTCCTCTGCTACATCGGGTGCGACATCGGCCTGAGGTTGCTCCGGGGGGAGTTGCTCCGGGGCAGGCAGGCCCTCCGGCGGGCCGTGCTGGGGATTGGGCGACGCCGACCGGACGGCCGTGGAGGTCATCACGATGTCCCGAGGGAAGAAGAGGTCGATGGTCCAGTCCAGGGCGACCCGCACTTTTTTCTCCAGGCCGGGCAGCTTGCTCAGATAAATTGTGCGCCACATCAGCCAGGCCAATAGACCGGAGAATCGCCAGCCGCGGATTTCCGCCGCCGCGGTACGGTGTCCCAACCCCACCAGCACACCGATGGCGCGGAAGCGGAATTCCTTGACCGGTTTGCCGCGAAGGGTTGCCGCGATGTTTTCAGCCGCGGTTTTCCCTTCCCGCAGAGCATGTTGGGCGGTCGGCGGGTAGGGCTGGCCTTCATTATAAGGATTCGGTATCTCGGCACAGTCGCCCACCGCCCAGACATTGGTCAAGCCTTGCACTTGCAGTGCGCCGTTAACCACCACCGCTCCGGCCCGGTTTCGTGGGCAGGGCAGCGTCTCCAACAACGGATTGGGTTGGTTGCCCGCAGTCCACACCAGGGTGTGCGTCGCCACCGAGCTGCCGTCGTTAAGAAAGACCGCACCGGCATCAGCGCCGGCCACCCGGGATTCCAACATGAACTCAATGCCCCGGGCCCGCAGCTTCCGCAGCGCGTAATCTCCCAGCTGGGGGCCAAGCTCGGGCAAGATCCTATCCCTAGAGTGGATTAGCACGAATCGAAGGTCCCTGGCCCGAATGTTGGGGTAGTAATGCAGCATGCTGTGCACCATATCGAACAACTCGGCGATGGCCTCGGTGCCGGCGAAGCCTCCCCCGGCAACGGCGAAGGTGAGCCAGCTGACCCTGGCTTCGTCATCAGGCTCCACATCCACGTCTTCCAGCAAGCCGATAATGTGGTTGCGCAGTCGGCTGGCATCCTCCAGCGTCTTGAGCTTGAAGGAATGCTCCTCCATCCCAGGCAGACCGTAATAGTTGGCCACCGAACCCAAGGCTAGAACCAATTGGTCATAGGGCAGCTCCTCATCCGGCACTGAGCCGCCGGAGCGGACCCGCACCAGCTGGGCCTCGGTATCGATCTCGACCACCTGGCCTCGGTGAAATCGAGTATGAGGGCAGGACACTCGGACCGCGGCGCTGATGTGCTGCGCCTCCAGGCCGCTGGAAGCTACTTCGGCCAGCATGGGAGTGTAGAGCAGGTAGTTGCTCTGGCTTACCAGCGTAATTTCCAGATTAGAGTCTCGGGCGCAGATACGCTCCAGGCGTTGCGCGGTACCGACGCCTCCGAATCCGCCACCCAGGATGACTACGCGTCGGCTGGGAGCTGCGGCGGCGGCGTCAACCGGCTGGGACCGGGGAAGCAGGCGGTCGAATAAGGCAAGCAGAAGGTAGGACCCAAACCCGGTGATGCCGCCGAACAGCAGGTGCCCGATCAGGCTGGGAAAGGCGGCGTTAGCCTCAGCAAGGGACCAGGTTGGGCCTCGACCGTCCAGCAGCGGGCCCAAGGTAATTGGACCGACAATCCACCACAGCAGCCCGTATAACAAACCGATGCTGAGGATGGCGGCGTGGCGGCGGTCTTGGTAGCGCAGCAACAACGCGAAACCGGCACCCAGCAGGATGGCGACCAGCAGATGCAACGCCGTGCCCACTGCGGAGAGATTAATGCCCAGCAAGCCTGGCACGGTTGCGGTCATCCCCTGCGCCTGGAGGGCCCACCACAAGACCAGTCCACCGGTCAACCCAGCCAGCCCACCCGCCAGCAACTCGCGGCGCAATGCAGGTGACAAAATTCGTGCTGCTTTTCGCATAATTTAGAACACCTAACAAAATGAAATGCAAGTTGCACTGAGGAGCGAGGGAATCCCCCTCAGTCCCCCTTTACGAAAGAGGGAGAGTAGCTAGCCCACTTTGGCAAGTGGGATGGGGGATTTTAGATTTCCTATAGACTTTGGATGAGCAGTCGGTCATTTTGTCTAAGACTCTTGGCGTAGGGGCAGGGCATGACCTGCCCTTTCTGTGGGTCCACAGCGGGTCAGCGGATGCCGGGGATCACCGGTTTTAAGAAGACCACCAGGAAAGAGCCGCCGAACATCAAGGCTCCAACCAGCAATATTATCAAGGCGGGGGCGCCCATACCGGAGAAAATTTGCTGGTTAAATGATTGGGCCAGGTCGCTGATCAACGCCACCGCTGATAACGGGATGTCCGGGGACTGGCCCAGGTATTCGCTAATCAGAGGGGTGATTCGGCCCGGGAGTATGGTCGCCAAAATCTTAGACAAGATGAACAATATCAGACCGTCGAAAAACAGCACCAATCCGGGCCACCGCAAAGCGTTGGTCAGGCTGGGCAGGTAAATCAGGAATAGGACTACCGATGCTCCGATGCCCACCAACAGGGCAACCGTCTTTCCCCAGGTCTTGATTCGCCCCAACAGTTGTTGGAGGTTGGCCAGGTCGGCGCGCAGGGATTGCTCAGTCACATCGGGATTGTTGCGGGCCATCGTGGCGATGACATCCATCCGGTTCTGACCATCCAGATTTTGACTAACCTCGCCAATGGCCAGATCCAATAGCGGTGTCAGGCCAGCATGGGCAGCTTCCTTTAGAAACTGGCGGGTATCTCCAGCGATGAACTCTTGTCGGATGACCGGCAAATTGTCTTCCAGTCCTTGCCTGACTTTTTGAACTATGCTCGAATCGTCGAGAATACTCACCAGGATGTTGTCGAAGACATCATCCCTTAACGGGCTGGGAATAATTCCAATTGGAGGAATGGCATTCGGGGTCTTGCCGGTGGCCAGGTCCCACATGATGCCCCTGGTAAGTTCCTCCACTCTGGTAATTTGCTCCAGCAACGATAGGCCGGAAGATGCTCCCAAAATTTCAATCGAGTCGATCCGCTGGTCAATGTAGCTAAAGATCGTAGGTTTGGCCCGTTCCAATGGAGGGTCCAGATCGATAAATAACTCGAGGGAGCTGCTTTGCCCGTCAAGATATTCAACGGTGCCGGCAATATTTGATTCAACTTGTTCCCGCAAGTAATCGGGCGGCGCTATTTCGCGGGCCAGCGCCACGAC
>JACZRM010000142.1 GCA_022576105.1 Chloroflexota bacterium
GAGTTACTTCCGCCGAGTCGTTCCCAATCGTTGGCAAGCTGGGACGTCCCGTCATAGTCAATCCATCGCGGGTGTTTACCCTGACCGAACTTGCGCCGCTCATTGAGAGCTACCGGCAGGCCTGGCGGGATGCCGGGCATCCTGGTGAAGGCCAGGTGGGCCTGAGAGTGCCGATATACGTCGCTAAGACTGAGGAGATGGCCTATTCGGAACCCTTGGACAGCGCCATGTTCTCGGTACGGCGTCTGGGGGAGCGCGTGGGCAGCTATGCCGACTATGGCAGCACCACCGGCAATTGGGCCGCGGAATCAGACCGGATCTTGGGCATGAGCTACGACGACTGGTTTAGGGACAAGGTGATCTACGGCACCGTGGAATCGGTGACCGAAAAGCTATCCAAGCTGCAGAAACAACTGGGCCTCGACACGCTCATCTACGAAATAAACTATGGCAATCAGATATCAGTGGACCGCCAAATGAATTCCCTGCAGCTGTTTAATGAGCAGGTGATTCCCCAACTTTCCCAAATGAGCGTTAAATAAGACCCATCCCTTTGGTTAGGCTGACAGGGGTAGGTATTGTATCCGGGCAACTCTAGCAAAATGTCTTTCTGAAGGAGCCCTTCGGCTCTACTCAGGATATACTCCGCGACTGAAGAATCTTAGCTTCTTCGCCTTCACTACGTTCCGTCTCAGAATAACATTGCTTTTTGCGCTAAACGCTAAAGATGTATAGTCACACCTCATCTATTTACCTACCCCTGTCAGCTTTGGTAAGGGGGAAGGTTTGGCCCATCCCGAGCCACTTCGACAGGCTCAGGACAGGCTTGCCGCAGGGACTGGGTTAGCCCCCGGTATCTGTAATCAGCACCCCCATGGGCCTCTTGCCCACTGAATAAGTCTCCAGGGGAGTCAGCTCCCCGGTATCGGCGTTGACCCGGTAAGAGGCGATCCGGTTCGACTCCGAGCCGGCGGCAAAAAGGAAATTGCCCTGGGGAGCCAAGCTAAAGGCACTGGGAACAGCTTCGGTCGAAACCCGCCCGATGGCCGTCAACTGGCCGGAGGAAGCGTCCACGGAAAACCCAGCGATGCTGTTGTGGCCTCGGTTAGGCGCATACAGGAATTTCCCCGATGACGAGATTTGAATCTGCGAGCAGGTGTTCCTGCCGGAATGGCCCTCGGGCAGAGTGGTTATTGTCTGAAAAGCCGAGAGGGTTCCCGTGGCCGAATCGAGACGATAGCCGGTGACACTGCATCCCTGTTCGTCGGTAAAGTAGGCCACGTTCAGGTTCGGGTGGAAGCAATAGTGGCGGGGGCCAAGGAACTCTTTCGGCTCCACTTTTAGAGGCGAGTTGGGGGTTAGGTGTCCGGTGTTTTCGTCGAATCTAAACTGGGAAATAGCATTGGGTCCCAATGCATCACCGGGAGGCTGCATGACGCTGTCGTTCAAGCGGGCGATGTGGGGCACGAAGGCAAACTTGTTGGACGGGTCGGTCTGAATCGCGTGGGCGGCCATCGCGGTTTCCAGCCATTCGATGGGTGAGTCGTTCAGCGACCCATCTTCGCCGATGGAGTGTACCGCCACGTGGGCGCCCTGATAGTAGGCGGAAAGCAAAAACCGGCCTCTGCGGTCGGTGGCCAGAAACGTGGGCGAGGCTTCCAACGACACCTTACCGATCTGCGTTAGCCCTCCGTTGGCTGGGTCTATTCGGTGGCTCGAGATTTCATTGCTGTTGCGATGACCTACATAGAAAGTCTGGCGATCTGGACCAATGGCCGAAGCGGATGGGCCACTGGTGACCGGCACTTCCGACTTTGGGGTTAGTTTTCCGGTGTCGGCATCCATCTCAAAAACCATTATCCGGTCATCATCTTGAAGTGAAACATACATGTAGTAAGGCATTGATCGACCTCCTCCTATTTGCTGATTCAAGGCATGTTCCAGTTACGGTCTCCGGCGAAACCAGGTTGAGATCAGCCACCGAACTCTATGGAACAATACCGGTTGAGGTATGTCCATCTGTGAGCTTGGCTGTTCCGAAGGCTGCCTCTGCCACCAGAGCCCTGAGCCAGTACGCCTGGCCGGAATCTATGAAGTCGCCCAACCGGTGTGGGACACGTCGATGACCACGTCGTTGGGGCCGGACCACTTCATTTCATAGTTTCTCGGGGCGTCGCCCGGCATTGACGCCAGTCCTTCCCGGGAATTCAAAGCCTTTCCATTGACTGCTTCCAGCTTCTGGCACGCTTCGTCCAGGTCGTCCACCTGAAAACCAATGTGGTGTATGCCGTTGTAGTTAGGCCCATCGGGTCCTACGTCGGCGTCCTTTTCAGTCTTGCAGTTCAGTATCGCCAGGTTGATGTACCCGTCCGACAGGAAAACCGCGCCGTTCTCGCTTTCCCTGATTTCCTCCAGGTCAAATGCCGACTTGTAAAACTCGGCCACTTGACGGGGGTTGTCGGTGGTCAATGCTATGTGTCGAATCTTGGCCATTAGGTTCGCCTCCTACTTATCTTGATTCCCATCCTTATTTTGATTCCCATCGTTAGACCCATCATTCCCAGACCCAGCCTCCGTCGGTGGTCTTGGATACACCGCGATGCGAAGCCGCCCTCTTGTCCCTATGAAGCGTTCATCCGCCTAATTTTTAGCGGATTGCCGGGATGCGGCGAACCATCGCTTCGCCAGCGCAGCTTTTGGCTGCCAGATTTTCCTGGTTACCTCTGAGATTTCTGAAACTATAGAGCGGCGTCCTGAAAACGTCAACTGACATCCATTTCGGTGCGGGCAATCGCATATTGACCAGGCAAACATGACGCGGGGCCTCCGCCGCAGACTGGATCGAGGGCGCTTGGGCTATCTGAGCAGGCGGAATCATGCCGGCAAGGTCCACCGGCGGGGCGTAACAATTACCGTTGGCGAAATAACTTGCCAGAACATCAAACCGAAAGTATTATTGGTTCAAGCTCGGTGTCCCAATCATGAGCGACAGTCGGCCAGCCTGGCGGGAACATTTAGGCGTGAAGACCGGACCCCGAACAACTCTCATGCCAAAATAGAGAACACTCCCCGGTCGATTGCGGCCAATCACATGGCGCCTGGAATCTCGGTGGAGACCTATTGAGGAGGGCAGAGCGATGGCAGTCCAAGGAAAAATTAGCGCCGAAGAATCTCAACAGTACTACGACGCCGCCAGCCGAATCAGGATAACACCCGGCTGGGTGCAACGAGGAGGAGAACCCCTCCCTGAAATTGAACCATACCTCTGGCGCTGGTCCGAGGTAGAACCGCTGGTGATGAAAAGCGGCGAGTTGGTGACGCCAGACCGGGATGTGGAACGGCGCACCCTCAGGCTGGCTACGCCGGGTATTGACCGTGGCACCACCCACACGATAACGGCGGCCCTTCAGTTACTACTTCCGGGCGAGTGCGCTCCAGCCCACCGGCACACACCCACCGCCATCCGATGGATTCTCAAGGGCCAGGGAGCCTATACCACAGTGGAAGGGGACAAGTGCTACATGGAGCCTGGGGACTTGATCCTCACTCCCTCCTGGACCTGGCACGACCATACCAACGATGGCAACGAGCCTATGATCTGGTTGGACGGTCTGGACGTTCCATTAGTCAGATACCTGAGGGCCAACTTCTACGAGGCATTCCCGGAAGACCAGCAGCCCATTGTCGGTGTGGGCGAGTCTGAACGGCGGTTCGCATCGGGCGCGCTGCGACCGGCGTGGCAAGACAATCAGGCTCCCTATTCTCCCCTGTGGCACTACAAATGGGACAAGACTTACGAGGCCTTGACCAAATTGTCGGAGATCGACGCCAGTCCATTTGATGACGTAGCCATGGAGTTCAGCGACCCGTCCACCGGTGGGCCGGTGCTGCGGACCATGACCTGCTGGGCTCAACTGATCCGGCCGGGCATCGGGACCAGGGCCCATCGACACACCAGTTGCGCCGTTTACCAGGTCTATCGGGGTCAAGGCTACAGCGTGATCGACGGGCAGAGGTTTGACTGGAACGAGGGCGACTTCTTCATGGTGCCTCCTTGGGCCTGGCACGAACACGTAAACGAGTCGTCCAACGAGGCTATCCTGTTTTCAATTCAGGACATACCAATAATGAAATCAATGGCGCTGTATCGAGAGGAGCCTTTCGCCGAGAACGCCGGACATCAACCGGTTACCAGCCTATTTGAGGGCTAACGCCCGCCGTCCTGAGAGGACTCTGGTATGCGGCGCGGCTTCGTCGGCGCCACTGGGCTAGCCCTGGACTCGCGTCTGCTACGAGTCGCTTGAGATACGAATGAAGCCCGCGATGGCGATCTACCGTTATCGCGGGCTTTCATTTAGGTGACCGGCGGGCGATAAACGATTCGATGCCTTCCCGCCTGATGTTAGCCGCCTCTAGCGGCAGTCCCTGTAGTTCCAAGAAGTGGCTAACTGGAGTTTCGACTCGCCGTCGATTTGTCCCTTCCTCATGGCCTTGGTCGAAGGTCGCGCAAACGATGGGGCCGCACCGCTGGCCAATCCGGCGACGATCCAGGTATCGGCTCAGCATTACAGCAATGCTTGGCCCCTTCGACGGGCGTTTGCCGATTCGGCCCCGGCGGCATATAGACTCCCGATCAATTGCTGGACACCCATCCCGCATTTAGCGGTTTGCTCTCAACGCCTACACGCGCTAATCGCTTGCCCAGTAGCCTTCGCTCATCATCCACAATTGGCCAGATCAGATATCCACAAGGTGCCCAGAGATAACCCCAGACTGCTCGAAGTAGCCAAAAACACGGGTCAAATGGGCCACGATTTCATTCACCCGAAACTTATCGACGGTGGCACACATGGACCGTGCCAGGCCGAAAAGGATCGCTGCGGTCTCAGCGTCTGTCGGCTGGCCCTCTTTTGCCGCTAGAGCCCGCCGAAAATGCACCAGGGCATCCTCCCAGGCATGGGTAGCCAGCGCCCGCTCACCGGCAATCAACGAGTAATGCCCTAGCCGGTCACTACCCAACACGTCCTCAGCCTCGGCAAAGTGGCGGGCTAACTCGGCGGCATGAGCTTCGGGGTTGGGCCGGTACAACTCTTCCAGGGCTTCGGCAATCCTGGCGTGCAGCAACACCCGCCCCGTGTGGGGCAGCTCCAAGGTCAAGGTTTCCTGGATCAGGGAATGGGAAAACTGGTAACGGTCTATCGCATGGGGATGTTCCAGCAGTACCCGAGCGTCTACTGCCTCCGCCATCACTGCCACCAACCGGTCCATGGTCAAGTCG